>JAPLSS010000932.1 GCA_026398515.1 Candidatus Sumerlaeota bacterium
CTAAAGGCGGGACTCCCTACGCTACAGGAACTCGATTCCTAGAACGGCAACCCCGGAATGCCGGCCCCGCCGGGCACGATTTTCGCCATGCTCTGCTGCGAGAGCTCCTTGGCCTTCTCCAGCGCGTCGTTGACCGCGGCGATGACCAGGTCCTGAAGCATCTCGACGTCTTCGGGGTCGACGGCCTGCTTGTCGATCTTCAGGTCGATCAACTCTTGGCTGCCGGTGACCGTGGCGCGCACCATGCCCCCGCCGGCGGAGCCTTCCACCTTTTGCTCCGCCAACTCCTCCTGCACCGAAGCCATCTTGTCCTGAAGATCCTTCTGCAGCCGTTGCAGCTTCTTCAGATCAAACATCAAATCCCCTCCTGATTTCGTTCCCCGGTCTTTGGAGCATGGGGCGCATTCGTCATACGCGACAGACAGGCCCTCTGGGTCCTGCTCACATCTTCACCGGCTTTCCGTCGCCGTCGACGATCCGGCCTTTGAACGCCTTGCGGACCATCTCGACTTTCGACCGCAGCGTCTCGTCTTCCTTTAGGAGTTTTCGCGCCTGCGGGGCGCTGAGGCCCGTCTTGCCGAACAGGCGGCGCACGTCCTCCGCGCGCATGTCGAGCGGCTCAACCGGCGCGCTTTCTTCTTCTTCCTCCATGTCCGGCGGGGGCGGAACGACATCGGACGGCGGCGGCTCGTCCATCTCCGGCGGCGACGCCTCGAATGCCGCCGTCACTCCCCCGCCGAGGTCGAACTCCCGCGGCGCGAGCGCCTCTATCGGCTGCGGCTGCGGCGGCCGAGGCGGACGCGCGGGCGCAACCGACGGCGCGGGAGGGGCGCCCGCGTCCAGGCTCGGCCGTCCCTGCACGCGGATCGAAAAGAACTGCCCCGTCCCGGTCAATTGCGCCAACAGGCTGCACAAACGGTCCTTCGTCTCGGGCTTGTCGAATTGGCGCGCGTCATACCGGCTGATCGGCTGGCCGGGTTTGCCGAAATAGGCCGTCGAGCCCTCGACCTTCTCCAGCGGCACGACTTCCAACGTGCGGCTGAGCAAGAGATCGTAGGATCGGACCGCCTCGGCCAGCATGGCGCTGAGCGCGCCGATGTCCTGCGCCGACACCGGCTCCAGCGCGCCGCCCCGCTGAAGAGGAATGATCCGCGGCGGCGCAGCGGCGGTTTGGACGCCGACCTCGCCAAGGGCGGCCTCGCCAGGTCTCCCCGGCTGCCCGCTGGCGCGCGCCGGACGCGGAGTGGCGCCGCTGGCGCGCCCCGGCGACGAGGCGGCCCCTCGGTTCGCCGGGGCGCCGCTGCCGCCGCCGCCGCCTTCCAGCCGTTGAACCAGATCGGCGATCGGCGTCAAACCCTCGAGCGCTGTCAAGCGCACCAGCGCGAACTCCAAGAGAAAGCGCGTCTGCGTGCCGACCTTCATGCGCGCTTCCAGATCGAGGAAAATGTTGACGGCGTTGACGATCAACGCGGGGTCCAAGTCGGCCGCCAACTCGCGCGCCCGGGCCAGCGTCTCGCCGGTCAAGCGCACCAAATCGTCGCCGCCTCCGCAGCGCAAGACCATCAGATCGCGCAGAAACGCCAGGACCTGTTTGACGAAGCGTTCCAGGTCGCGTCCGCGCTCCGACAGGTCGCGCACGATGTCGAGCAATTCGGCGCTGCGCCGTTCGCGAATATGATCGACCAGCGCGAACAGCGAGTCGCGGTCGGCCACGCCGAGAAAATCGCGCACGTCCTGCAAGCGCAAAACGCCCTCGGTCAGCGAAACCACCTGGTCCAGCGCGACCTGGGCGTCGCGCATCCCGCCTTCGGCGCTCAACGCGATGGTTTCCAGAATGGCCTGCCGCTCGCCCGGCTCGACCTCGACGCCTTCGCGTTTCAGGATGTAATCCAGCCGCCCGACGATGTCCTCGACCGTGATCGCGCGAAAGGGGAAAACCTCGCAGCGCGACTTGATGGTCTCGGGAATACGCTCGATCTCCGTCGTGGCGAAGATGAAGACGACGAAGCGCGGCGGCTCTTCCAGCGTCTTCAGCAGCGCGTTGAACGCGGGAATGGAGAGCATGTGCACTTCGTCGATGATGTAGACCTTGTAACGGCAGGCGAACGGGACGTGGTTGACGTGCTCGCGCAGGTCGCGCACCTGGTCGACGCCGTTGTTCGACGCCCCGTCGATTTCGATCACGTCCAGTTCGGCGCCGGCGGCGATCCCGCGGCAGTGCGCGCACTGGCCGCATGGCGAAGGCGTCGGCCCGTGCTCGCAATTGATCGCCTTGGCCAGGATGCGCGCCGCGCTCGTCTTGCCCACCCCGCGCGGCCCGGCGAACAGGTACGCGTGCCCGATGCGCCCCTTTTCCACCTCGGAGCGCAACGCCTGGCTGACCTGCTGCTGCCCAACCAAATCCTCAAACGTCTGCGGACGCCACTTGCGCGCAAAGCCAACGTAGGGAGCGGGAACAGGAGCGGGTTCGGCCATGGGAAACGGCTTTCGGAGAGCTGGAAATGGCGAGATGAGCTATAGGGGACGAGAGAGGCGGCGGTCAATGGATTTTCGATTTGGGATTCTTGATTTTCGATTGGAACGACGGGGCGGATGGCGCTCTGCCCGCGTGGGTTGTGATTCCCAGTTTCTTTTCATTATCCCCTCGTTTCAACGAGGGGCCCTGCGGCGTGGGGATGTTCGAGAACCGTTTCAACGGTTTCCGCAGCCATTCGGATGGCATAGAGGAGAAGCGCGCTAATCGTCAATTCCATAGGACACAGGCCGATTCCCGCGGAACTCCACTCGGTGGATCTCATCGGCCTGGCTATCCGTCAATTCGACTGCAAACCAAGCAAAGGCCACCTCCGCTTCGCCTCCGACCTCAATGGCGTAGACGTCCAAGCTTGACGCGTCGACATTCCCCCGGGTCTCCAGAAGCATGAACTCCTTCGCCTCACGCTCGACATCCGAAAGCCTCGTCAACAGCTTCTCAAAGAACTGTCGTTGCATATCGGACGGGCCAGTCTCGAGAGCATAGATGGTGACCATGAAGCCCTTCTCATCCGGCTGAGGAACATGCGCCCAAACACCACGCTCGTATTCGATCTGGCCGAATATCGGGTCGTTCTTTGTCAACCTCGGCTTTGCGAAGAACCTAGAGAGAAGGCGGCCAAACATAGCGGTTACACCATGAGATCTCTGTCTCCCACCGACTCGCGACACAATGCGACTATTTTCTCTTACCGCTGAGACGGAAGTCTTGAGAATGCTCATAGAGCAGGCGCCCCTCGCGCGCCGCAGAGCGCGCGACCGTGCCGACGATCTGGCTGTCCAGTTCCATTTCTTCCGGCGTGATGACGACGATATCCTTGGCAAAACCCAATCCCCCCAACGCGGCGTTCATTTCCACCATGAGCCGCCTGCGGCGCCCCTCGCAGTCGCACACCACGAGCAAATCCACATCGCTGCGTGGGCCGGCCTCGCCTCGCGCTTGCGAACCGAACAAGACGATCTTCCACGGCTGAAACCGTTCAGCCAGCCGTTTCGCCGCCTCTTGGATGATCTTCTCGTCAACCATGGCGCAATTCTGTCTCAATCGAAGCGTCTTTTGCACGCGAATTCAGGCCGGAAAGATTCACCACAAAGGCACAAAGGCGCAAAGGCGCGAAAAGAGGCCCTCCTTTGCGCTTTCGTGCCTTTGTGGTGAGTCCGGATTGTTCAATCAGCAATCGACATTCGGCACTCGGCAATCCTACTTCACTCGCCGCTGCAGATTCGCCTTCGCCATCCGGTAATCCTGGTTGGGGAACGGACCGATGATTTGGCACATCTCGGCCAAGCGCGAGACGATGCGGGAGCCGACGATCTTCTCCAGGTCGTCGGGGAAATTGTGATTGGTCGTGATCAGAGTGGCGCGGCCGGATTCGTAGCGCTGGTTGATCACCAGATAGAGGCGGTCGAGGACCCAATCGCTCGTCTTCTCGGCGCCGAGATCGTCCAGCGCCAGGATCTCCACGTCCACGATCTCGTTCAGCAGCTCGTCTTCGTCGAGGTCTTCGGCGCCGTCGAAGGTGGCGCGGATGTCTTTGAACAGGTTGGGAACATTATAAAAGATGGCCTCGTGACCGCGCCCGAGCAGTTCGCGCAGGATCGCCGCCAGAATGTGCGTCTTGCCCGACCCGGTCGCGCCATAGAGGATCGCCCACGGGGATTTCTCCACGTCGCCGGGACGGCCAAAGGCGTCGATGTAGCCCTTGGCCATCTGCACGATCTCCTTGTAGTCCTTGCCGCGGCGCGTCTCGAAGTTCTCCAGAGTCTTGTTCTGGAATTTGCGCGGGACACGGGCGCGCTCCACGCGCACTTGGAGGAAAACTTCGCGCTGCTCGTCGGCGGACAGGAGCGGCTCGTCCACCGGCGGGGCAGGCGAGGGAGAGGCGGCCGGAGGGGCTGAAGCTTCCGCCGGGCGAGCGTTTTTTGGGTCTTTGCCAGATCGAGGGGTCATGGGAGAAAGGTCCGGTCTGAATTCGTTGAGATACCGATTGAGCCGCCAATAGCCGATAGCCAATAGTCAATAGCCGATTGACGACACAAACTGGCGAGGATTCTGGTCATCGGACGCCGCTGCCGTGCAAATCCAAAATCGAAAATCCAGAATCGAAAATGGCGTTCAATCGGCATTCGGCAATCGGCAATCGGCAATCGTTCTCTTGTCCTTGGCTTCCTTCAACAACTCCTTCACCGCCCAGCGCAGCTCCGGCTTGTCGTTCAGGCCGGCGCGGCCGAAGACCCGGCGGATGGATTCCAGGTCGAATCGTCGCGCAATCAGCCGCAGTTCGTCGAGCAGGAACGAATTGATCCGCATGCTGATGTTGTTGAAATACAGATCCACCACTTGCTGCAAGCGAACCTCGTCGCCCGGCGGCTCGTCAATCGGGTACGCATAGCGCAGCCGCATGCCCGGCCGAAAAAACGCCTTTCCCGATTCCTTGCACACCTCGGCGGCCGGGCGCGGGGTCTTCAGCGGAATCTGAATCTGAATCAGCGCGGTTTCCTCTTCATGGTCGCCGAGCGAGCAGGCGATCAGATGCTTCCGGCGCAGCTTGACGAGGATCTTCTGAACCGTCTCCGCCTTGAGGCCCGTCCACTGAGCCAGCTCCGCCGGGGCGGCTTCGACGATGTCGGGAATGGCGTTCTGCTGGCAATCCAGTTCGACGATCTTCTTGAAGACCGCCCACGCGCCGGCCCGCGCTTCGGCGTTAAGCCATTCGGGCAGGCCGCTGAATTCCAGCCAGAGAGGAGAGATGGCGAGGGGTTCGTCCATGGGCGGCTTCCGGTTCGGGCGAAGGGGCGCGGCGCGCCAATAGGACCTATAGGACCTATGAGACCGATAAGATCCATATTTCCTACTGGAGCCGATGCTATTTCGGCTTCCAGATGGTTCCCTGCGGATGGTCCTCGATGGCGATGCCCAAGCGGTCCAGTTCGCCGCGGATCATGTCGGCCAGAGCGAAAGCCTTGGCCTTTCGCGCCTCGGCGCGGACACGGATCAAGAGGTCCATGAGGGGTTCGGCCAAAGCATGTTCCCCTTCCTTTTGGATCATGTCGGCCAGGGCGAAGGCCTTCGCCTTTTGCGCCTCGGCGCGGATTCGGATCAAGAGATCCTTGAGCAGCTCCGTCAACCCAGACTCGCCCGCTGGCTTGTTCGTAGCCTCGATGTGGGCCTTCACAGCGGACAGCGTCGCATCTAACCTGACTTCACCTTTAGGCAATCCCAGGACGGCCATCAGCGGGTCGGCCGTCTCCACAATCGAAGCCAGCGAGTCGATGGCGGATGCGCTCAGAGCCGCGCCGCCCTTTCCTTCCGCGCGGATTTCGTGGATCGACGACACCGCGCGGTGCAGGGCCGCCAGCGCGCGCGGCGTGTTGAAGTCGTCGTCCATCGCCGCCTCAAACTCAGCGCGAATGGCCTCGGCCTGTTCGACGGCTTGCCGATTGCGCTCTTCCGCGGGGCGGGGCCCGTCCCCCAAACCCACGAGTTTCCTCGCCGTGCCGAAGCCGTCGAACAACCGGCTCAGCGCCGCCTTCGCCTCGTCCAGGGCGCTGTCGGAATAAGCCAGCGGGCTGCGGTAGTGCGCCGACAGCAGGAACAGCCTCACCACCGCCGGATCGTAGCGGTCCAGCACCCGGTCGATCCGCATGTCGTTGCCTAGCGACTTCGACATCTTTACTTCCTCGCCCTGGTCGCCGCGGATCGTCAGGAATCCATTGTGCAGCCAATACTTCGCCAGCGGCTTGCCGTTGGCGCACTTCGACTGCGCCAGTTCGTTCTCATGATGCGGAAAGACCAGATCGGCGCCGCCCGAATGAATATCGACCGTTTCGCCGAGGTAAACCTTCGCCATC
>JAPLSS010000713.1 GCA_026398515.1 Candidatus Sumerlaeota bacterium
CGCGCAGTCGGCGGGCCATCGTCATCCCACTTCCTCGGATCGCGAATGGCGGCGGGCCAGGTGGTCCATGAGGACCGCCAGCAAAATGAAGGCGCCCTGGATCGCCCGCTCCCAATAGGTGGCCATCGGGCCGAGTCGCAGGAAGATGAGAACCGTCGAGATGATGCCCATGAGGAGCACGCCGAGCACGGAGCCGGCGATCGTGCCCTTGCCGCCGCTGATCGACGTGCCGCCCACCACGACGCACGTGACCACCAGCAGTTCGAAGCCCACGCCAACGCCCGATTCGATCACCGACAACTGCGGAACGCTGACCAGCGTCGCCACGGCCGTGAGGAACCCCGTGAAGGCGAACGCGAACAGGCGCACGCGCCGCGGCGAAAGGCCGGCCAGCGCCGCCGAGCGCGGGTTGCTGCCGACGGCGTAAACGCGGCGGACCAGCGGCGCGAAGCGGATGAGGCACGACGTGAACGCGACGGCCAGCGCCGCCGTCCACACGCAGATCGGGACCCCCAGCCACGCTCCCGTCCCCAGGTAGCGCAAGCCGGCGGGGAGGTCGGTGATCCATTCGCCGCCCATGGCCAGTTCCGTCGCGCCGCGCAACGCGGTGAGCATGCCGAGCGTCACGATGATCGATGGCACGCGCCCGACCGTGCTTAAAAACCCGGTTGTCAATCCAACCGCCGTTCCCATCGCGAGGGTGAGGGCGACTCCGACCGGCGTCGGCAGCCCCATCCGTTGCTTTGACACCAGTGTGCCGACGACCGCCGCCAGCAGCCCCATGAGCGAGCCGACGGAGATGTCGATCTCGCGGGTGACGATGACCAGCGTCAACCCGCAGGCGACGATCGCCGCCGGCGCGCACTTGACCAGCATGTCCGCGATGTTGCCGGCCTGGAGGAACGCCGGATTGACCGTTGCCACCGTTGCGATGGTCAGAACGAGCAGCGTCAACACGCCGTATTCCCGTTGTCGGGCGAGGCGGGCCAGCCAGTTCGTAGTCCCGCCTTTAGGCGGTCTTCTTCCAAGACCGGCTGAAGCCGGGACTATGAACTTGGCGTGGCTCGCTCCTTCCGGCAACGCCAACGCCAGGACCTTCTCTTGCGTCGCTTCTTCGCGCGTCAGCTCTCCGGCGATCTCGCCTTCGCGCATCACCAGGATGCGGTCGCACATCGAGAGAACTTCGGGGAGTTCCGAGGAAATGAGGAGGATGGCCACGCCTTGATCGGCCAACTGACGGATCAGTCGGTGCGCCTCGGCCTTGGCGCCGACGTCGATTCCGCGCGTCGGCTCGTCGAGAATCAACACGCGCGGACGGCGCGCCAGCCATTTGCCCAGCAAGACCTTCTGTTGATTGCCGCCGGAGAGAGATTCGACCGGGGCCGCGGGGCTGGAGGCGCGGATCGTCAGGTCGGCCATGACGCGCCCGGCGAGTTCGTTTTCCTTTTTCCGCGAGAGAAGGCCGCCGCGCGTCAGCGAACGCAGAACGGCCAATCCGAGGTTCTCGCGAACCGACATCGGCAGAGCCAGCCCTTGGCGCTGCCGGTCTTCGGGGACGAGCGCCACGCCCAGGCGCATCGCCGCCGGCGTGGAACCCAGCGGCAGCCCATGGCCCTCAATCCGGACAGCGCCCGCGTCCGCGCGGTCGATGCCGAAAAGGGCGCGCGCCACTTCCGAACGCCCCGCGCCGACCAGGCCCGCCATGCCGACGATCTCGCCGGCGCGCACGGCGAACGACACCCCGCGAAACGCGCCATTCCGCGAAAAATCGCGAACATCGAGCACGGGCGCGCCGATGGCGCCGGCAGCCTTCGCGGGCGCGAGCCAATCGCTCACTTCGCGCCCGACCATCATCGCC
>JAPLSS010000035.1 GCA_026398515.1 Candidatus Sumerlaeota bacterium
GGCTGATCGACTTCTTCAGCGACGAGGCGTATCTGAAAGCCTACGTGTTGCGCCTCGCTTTCCCCGTCGAAAACAAGGGGCGCATCGAAGCGTTGCGCCGCACCGTGCTGCGCCAATTCGAAGTCTACGCCGGCTATTCCGACCGCATTCCCGAAGAGTTGCTCGCCAACGTCAAGGCGATGCAGGACCCGCTCCTGGTCGCCAATTCCGTCAGCAACTACGCCGGCTTCTCGCTCGAGGACAAGCAAACGGTCCTCGAAGCCGAGACCGTCGACCGCAAGCTGCTCCTGCTGTCGCAGGTCCTCATGCGCGAGAACGAGTTCCTCGCCGTCGAGAGCAAGATCCTCAACCAGGTCCGCGGCCAGATCAACAAGAGCCAGAAGGAATACTTCCTCAACGAGCAGCTGAAGATCATCGAGAAGGAACTCGGCATGACGGGCGAGGAGGAGGGCGAACTCGACGAGATCCACCAAGTGATCGCCAAGAGCCGCATGTCGCAAGAGGCCAAGGAGAAAGCGATGCGCGAAGTCCATCGCCTCTCGCGCATGGCGCCGCTGTCGCCCGAAGCCACCGTGTCGCGCTCCTACGTCGACTGGCTGATGGAACTGCCGTGGGGCAAGCGGACGAAGGACAAACTCGACGTGGCGCGCGCGCAGGCCATCCTCGACCAAGACCACTACGGGCTGGAGAAGGTCAAGGAGCGCGTCGTCGAATACTTGGCCGTCCTCCAGCTCGTCAAGGAGATGAAAGGGCCGATCCTGTGCCTGGTCGGGCCGCCGGGGACGGGCAAGACGTCGCTGGCGCGCTCGGTGGCCCGCGCGCTGGGGCGCAAGTTCGTGCGCATATCGCTCGGGGGCGTGCGCGACGAAGCCGAGATCCGCGGCCATCGGCGCACTTACATCGGCTCGCTGCCGGGGAAAATCCTTCAGTGGATGAAGAAGGCCGGGTCGATGAACCCCGTCTTCCTCCTGGACGAGGTCGACAAGATGAGCGCCGATTTCCGCGGCGATCCGGCGGCGGCGCTCCTGGAGGTGCTCGATCCCGAGCAGAACAAAGCATTCAACGATCATTACCTCGAAGTCGATTTCGACCTGTCGCAAGTCATGTTCATCACCACGGCCAACACCGTGGCCGGCATTCCGCCCGCACTCCTCGACCGCATGGAATTGATCCGCCTGCCCGGCTACACCGAGTTGGAGAAACGCCAGATCGCCCGCCGTTTCCTCGTGCGCAAGCAGATGAAGGCGCACGGCCTGACGCGCTCGATGATCCGGATCGAAGACGGCGCCATTCGCCGCATCATTGGGGAATACACGCGCGAGGCCGGCGTGCGCCAACTCGAACGCGAAATCGCCGCCATCTGCCGCAAGACCGCGCGCCAAATGGTCGGCCAGGGCGAGCGCCAGCGAATCGTGGTGAACGCGGCCAAGGCGAGGGAGCTGCTCGGGCCGCCGAAGTTTCACGAGCCCAAGGTGGAGATGAAGCCCGAAATCGGCGTGGCCATCGGGCTGGCCTGGACCGAGGTCGGCGGCGAACTGCTCCACGTCGAGACCACGACGATGAAAGGCGACGGCAAACTGATCCTGACCGGTCAGTTGGGAGACGTGATGCAGGAATCGGCCGAGGCCGCGTTCAGCTTCATCCGCGCGCACGCCGAGGCGCTGGGCGCGCCCCTGAATTTCCACAAGAGTTTGGACATCCACATCCACATCCCCGAAGGCGCGATCCCCAAGGACGGGCCGTCGGCGGGCGTGGCGATGCTGGTTTCGATGGTCTCGGCGCTGTCGGGCCGGCCGGTCTCGCAGGAGATCGCGATGACCGGCGAGATCACCCTGCGCGGCAAGGTGCTCAAGATCGGCGGCCTGAAGGAGAAGGCGCTGGCGGCGCACCGCAACCGGATCGGCCGCCTCCTCGTCCCCGAGGAGAACGCCGAGGATTTGGAAGACCTCCCCGAGGAAGCGCGCAAGGACCTTCGGTTCGTCTTCATGGCCACGGTGGACAAGGCGCTGGAGGAGGCCCTGGCGCCGCCGGTGGAATCGGCCAAGCCCCCGACGGCCAAGCTCCCGACGCCCAAGCCGCCGAAGCCCCGCCCCGCCAAGCCCTCGCGCCATTTCGTCCCCAAACTCCATCGCCGGGGCGTCACCCGCCGCGTGCCGTACGTGGTGTCGTGATCCATTGCGGCCGAAGCTTTCCCGCCTGCGCGTTGATGGCCTCGGGCGCCTGAAAGGGTTCGGGGATGGACGGAATCCTGTTTCGGGATCTGAGCCTGCGCTGCAT
Source organism: Candidatus Sumerlaeota bacterium (assembly GCA_026398515.1). GTDB lineage: Bacteria > Sumerlaeota > Sumerlaeia > JAPLSS01 > JAPLSS01 > JAPLSS01. The sequence goes on from JAPLSS010000035.1 coordinate 2,278, forward strand.
CGTCGGGGTCAACCCCGACGAACGCCGCGAGAAACAGGACGTGGTCATCAACCTGGCGATCTACGGCGACCTGCGCAAGGCCGGGCAGAGCGATCGCATGAAGGACGCGATCGACTACCGCGCGCTGAAGAAGCGCCTGGTCGAGTTCGTCGAGG
>JAPLSS010000708.1 GCA_026398515.1 Candidatus Sumerlaeota bacterium
GAAGGCCACGCGCTGGTCCTCAAACAGGTACAGCCCGCGCGTATACGCCTCCAGCGCCCGATCGCGCCGTCCCAACGCCGCGTCGGCGTCGCCCAGCGTCCGGTAGCCTTCGATCTGCTCCTGGGGAAGGAGGCCGGGCAGCGCCAGCGCCTGTTCGAGCGCCTGCGCCGCCATCTCGTTCTCTTCCCCATCGGCCAGGCACCGCCCGATCAGGAAGAGAACGCGAGAGCGAAGGGGCGTGTCGGAGTGTTCCCCCAGGATCTTCTGCAAACGGTCCAGAGCCTTGGTTCGCGGCGCCCCCGATTGCCGCGCCAGCGTGTATTCGGCTTCGGCCAGGTGAAACTGCACCGCGTCGGGCGGAACAGCCGAATCTTCCGCGGAATTCTCCAGCAGGGCCAAGTACGCGATGGCCTCATCGGCGGCGCCAATGGCCAGAAAACACAGCGCGCCGTAATAGACGTTCAACTCCGGCTGATCGTCCAGCGGGATATGCTCCATCGAACGCTTGAACAAGCGCGCGCCTTCTAGCGGGCGATCGGCTTCGTAGTAGCCGCGAATCGCTTCGGCGAGCAGAAGCGAGATCTCGTTCCGGGTCTTCTCGTCGCCCTCGAACGCCTCACCGGTCGTCATCATCAGCGCGTCGAGAAGCGTGTCGCGGATGTCGTCCAGGCCCCCCTCGCGCAAGTTCCGGCGCGCCATGCCGACCAGTTCGCGGCTGATCTCCACCGCCAGTTTCGGATCGCGCAACTCCCGGCCGAGCGCTTCGACGACTTGCAGCGGCTGGACATATTCCGGCACGTCCTCCCAGGCGGGCAACATGGCGTTCTGAGCGCGATGGCGAATGCCCAACACGGCCAGTTCCAGGGCGGCCTCGATGCCAAGGGGCCGGCCTTCATAATTGTGGGCCAGGGCGACCAAGTCGCTCATGCCGCGCTGAACGTCGTTTTCCGGCGCCTTTTTCTCCAGATACCCGTCGCCGGCGCAATAGTCGGCCGCGCGCAGGCGCCCTCGGTCGATTTCCTCCGGGGTCAGGGGGCCGCCCGACGCCGCCGCGCTGAACCGCTGGAACACCTGATAAGCCTCTTCCATTCGGTTGAGCGCTTCGTCGGCGCAGCCGAGGCGGTAGGCCGACTTCGTTTCTGCGAGCGACGAATCCAACTCCAACGCCTGGCGGTAGGCTTGGCGCGCCTCCTCCCAGCGCTCCTGCCCGAACAGCGCGTCGCCCAGGCGCGCCTGCGTCTCGGCGCGGCGGGCGCTGGCGGGATGCCGCGCTGCCAGGACGCGCAGGATCGTCTCGGCCTCCTCGAAATCCCGCGCGTCCAGTTGAAGCGCGGCGGCCTGCAACCCCACGTCCTCGTCGAACGGCAGAGTGTTGTCTTGGAACGCGGAAGAGAACGATGCCTGCGCCTGCCCGAAGCGGGCCGTTTGAAGCAGGCACTGGCCGATGCGATAAGCGGCGAAGGTCTTCAGCGGGCCTTCCGGCGCGAGCCGGCGAAGTTGGCGGTAGTAGTTGAGCGGCTCCTCGAAGTTCGGCGTGTTGCTGACGCGCTCGTATTGATAGCGCGACTCGGCGGCCAGCGCCAGCGCCGGCAACTCGTCGCGGTGGTCGCCGCTGTTGGCCGCCGCCTCGAAAAAGGCCCAGGAGCGCTTGACCGCCTCCTCGTAGTCGGCCTGGTTGTAGGCGGCCAAGATCTCCCGTCCGGCTTCCGATTGTGGAGTCGCCAGACCGATGGGGAAATGATCCCGATCCTCGGGAAAGTCGGCCGGATCGCCCGTAGGGCCGGCAGGGGCCTCGGGCCTCGGGCCGATGGTGATTTCGGGGACCGGCGCGGAAGGCGCGGCCAGCGGGGGCAGTTCGACGAACTCCGCCGGAACGGCCTCGGGCGCGCTGTGCGCCGGGGTGGTGAGAACCCCAGGGGGGACGTCGCCCGGCAAAGCGGGTTTGGCGGATGCCACGGCCGGGCGTGAAGAGGACTCTCCAGGGACAGGCTGCGAGGCCGCCGGGGTTTCCGTCGCCGGCGGGAAGACCAGCGCCGACGGCCCGGCGCCTGCTCCTCGATCCACGTCCACGATGATTCCAGGCAGTTGCGAAAGGCCGAAGCTGCGGACATTCTTCGCCTCGGCGTTCAACACGATGCGCACGGTGGCGGAAAGCGCGGCAGGCTCCGACACCCAAATCCCCGACACCAGGGGATCGAAGTAACTGCCGCGGGGAGAAAAGCCTTGGGTTGTGACGCCCGTCAGCTCGACCACCGCTTCGCGATCGCCGGGCCTGTAGAGCAAGCGATGAGGCGCCGCCGCCGTCAAACAAATGACGACTCGGGAACACTCCCCAAGGGTCTTTAGCTCAATCGAGCGAACGGCAATGGCCCCGTCGGGGGTCGTGGCGCGCTCCTGCCCTGAACCGATTGCGCTTAGCAGCGCGAACAGGACGAGCGATTGGGAAAGGATGTGGACCTGATTCTTCATTTGGCCATGGCCGGGATCAGCCCGATGTCAAGATTCAGGCGGGGGAGAACGCAACGGCTGTGCCATTGGGTTCAGTCCTGTGTCAGACGGGTGACGCTGGCTAGGGCATGGGCCATGGGGCGCGCCGCCGCAAGAGCCTGATTGCTTCAGTGGCAAGCCATTTATTTTCAACAAATCACGAGTCTCCTGAAGACGGGTCCGCGATACGGCATTTTCGCGGGCCGGCGATCCCAAGCATCCGATCCGTCCTTGTGTGGAATCTAGATCGCCAATAAACCGACGGGCTCTTGCGGCCTTCGAGGCCATTGCTCGCTTCCATTCCGTCAGATTCGTGACGCTCTCTGGTAGGCCCGTCCTCCCCCTCCGCTGATCCCGGGGATCGGCGGGATGACAATTGGGGTTTCCGCTGCGATGGTTTGTTCTGAGGCCCACGGGGATGGTTCGCCCTCCGAGAATGGTGGAGAGAAAAGGTTTTTGGACCGATCCAAATAGTTCTTGCAATGCGCTTCGCGGGCAGATAGACTCCCCATCGTCACTCGCTGAGTCGCACAGAGGAAGGAGTCTCGACTGGTCGACAACATGAGAGCGCCCAAAACAACAAGTGGAGTCGGTTGAGGAGCC
>JAPLSS010000473.1 GCA_026398515.1 Candidatus Sumerlaeota bacterium
ATGCAGCGGGCTTGACTGACCACGGAAGACCCATTCTTCCCCGGTGTTGTGGAACGCGAGCTCCTCCGCGATAAGTGCCGACCAGTCTGCTAATGTTTTCATCGCGCTCCTCCCGTCGTGCGCCTAACAATGATCAGATGGATCCCCATAAGATGCGGAGTGTTGGTTTCCTGCCGGTATAACACGCCGTGGGGTTTCTTGCCCAAGGCGCGTTAACCCCTTTGCATTCAATTGCTTGCTGCCTGTGTAGTGGTTCATCACGGCATTTGATGCGGATCGGCATGACACAACCGCCTCGAATGCGTTCAAAGCCCCTTTACCGGCCTGCGAACGCCCGCCGGTCGACGGTTGACGGCATGGGCGTGGATCAATGTCGTCTTGGCGTCGGCGTGGCCGAGGAGTTTCTGTTCCGCTGCGAATGTCGTGTTCCTCCGCCAGAGGCGGGTTCTGCGTCGAGTCGGGTTGCTTCAGCGCCGCATGGGGCGGAAAGGCGTTGACCTCCGGTGTTTCGGAATCGCCAAGGACAGCAAGGGGCGGAAAGGAAGCCCCATAATTAGGTTCGAGAAGAATATTGCCGGTTTTGCGAAGAGATTTGCAAGGGAAATCCGTCGGGGCGCGGGGCGCGGGCGCGCCCTGCATTCCAGATTCAGATGAGAAAGAATGCGCGAAGCGCCTTGGAGTGCGGCGGCTGTGACGCCGCTTTTCCTTGGCATCGCCGACGATCGTAGCAAAAGCGGTGGAAACCTCGGCGGCACAACCGCCTGCCGCCTGCTGGGCAAGCCGCCGCAGTCCAAGGCGCTTCGCGCACATATTCCTACACTCGCGGGCCGAGGGATCTACACCATGGAATGCGCTCCGGTTACGGTTCGTTCCCCTTCGCGGCGCCGTTGGCCGCTTCCTGCAGGAGGCGCAGGCGGTTGGCGGCGTTGAGGAACGCGAGCGCCGAGGCGATGACCACGTCGGTGGAGGCGCCCGTGCCTTTGGCCGTCTTGTCCCCGGCGGCGATGGTCACGTTCACCCGGCCGAGGGCGTCCTGGCCGCCGGTGACCGCCTCGATGTGGTAGTCGACGAGCCGAGTTTCGATGCCGACGGCGCGCTCGATGGCCTTGTACGCGGCGTCGACGGGGCCGTCGCCGGTGGCTTCGGCCGCGCGCTCCTCGCTGTCCTTCTTCACGCGCACCCGGCAGTGCGGCGTCCTGTCGGTGCCGGTTTCCGCTTCGAGAAACTCCAGGGTGAAGGCCGAGGGCGCCTGGGTCAGTTCCACCTCGACGATGGCGTACAGGTCGTCGTCGTAGACTTCCTTCTTGCGGTCGCAGAGGACCTTGAACTGGTCGAAGGCGCGGTTCAACTGCTCGTCGCTTAGGTTGTCGAAGCCCAGCGCGGCCAGGCGCGTGGCGAAGGCGTGGCGGCCGGAATGCTTGCCCATGACCAGGTGCTCGCCGACCCAGCCGACGTCGTCGGGCCGCATGATCTCGTAGGTTGTGCGCTCCTTCAGGATGCCGTCCTGATGGATGCCGGCCTCGTGGGCGAAGGCGTTGGCGCCGACGATGGCCTTGTTCGGCTGCACGACCGAGCCGGTGATCTGCGACACCAGGCGGGACGTGCGATAGATCTCGCGGGTGTTGATGCTCGTGCCGACCCGGTAGTAGTCGTGGCGCACCTTCAGGTTCATGACGACTTCTTCCAGCGAACAGTTGCCCGCGCGCTCGCCGATGCCGTTGATGGTGCACTCGACCTGGCGCGCGCCGTTGACGACGCCGGCCAGCGAGTTGGCCACCGCCATGCCCAGGTCGTTGTGGCAGTGGGTCGAGATGATGATCGCTTTGTCCTTCGGCAGCGCGGCGGCCAGTTGGGCGATGCGTTCGCCGTATTGCTGGGCCGAGCAATAGCCGACGGTGTCGGGGATGTTCAGCGTCGTGGCGCCGGCCTCCACCGCGGCCAGGCAGATTTCGATCATGTAATCGATGCCGGTGCGCCCGGCGTCTTCGGGCGAGAACTCCACGTCGTCGGTGAAGGTTTTGGCCAACTGAACGGAACGGACCGCCGCCTGGATGACCTGCTCGCGCGACATGCGCAGTTTCTTCTCCACGTGCACGTCGGAGGTGGCGATGAAGGTGTGAATGCGACGGCGTTTGGCGGGCGCGAGGGCTTCGCCAGCGCGGCGGATGTCCTTCTCCAGCGCCCGCGCCAGGCCGCAGATGACCGGGCCTTCGATTTCGGTGGCGACGCGCTTGACCGACTCGAAGTCGCCGGGCGAGGAGATGGGGAAGCCGGCCTCGATGACGTCGACCCCCAGGCGGGCCAACTGTCGCGCCACCTTCAATTTCTCGTCTTGGTTCATGCTGCAGCCGGGCGATTGCTCGCCGTCGCGCAGCGTGGTGTCGAAGATGATCACTCGATCCTGACTCATGGTCGTATGCCTTTCTCTGGAGAGCCGGCGCGCATGGCGCACGGGAGTTCTCCCGATGGGATTGGTGTCCTAACGCGAACGGGGAACGAAGCGTTCCCGTGGAAACCGGTTCGCCCAGCGCGCCCCCTAAACCGCAGGGGCGGCCGGGCCAGGAAGGGCGAGCAAGGCGGAACGCAGCAGAACGGTGAAGGCTGGATGTTGCATGGTCGTTTGCCGATCGGCGCTTTCGAGTAGGGAGTCCCGCCTTCAGGCGGAATGGCGTTCTTCGGATCGTCCTCTCGACTTCCTGCATTCCGCTAACGAACCGCCTAAAGGCGGGACTCCCTACTGAAGATTCCTGCGCCCCCAAAATAAAACGTCCCTGACCGCCCGCTGTGGGGCTGTCAGGGACGAAAGAGAAATCTCTTCCGTGGTTCCACCCTGCTTCGGCGCTTTCGTTGAGGAAGGCGCCCTCATTCGACGGGCCTCGTAACGGGGGCCGGCCGGCGGGAACTACTGAGCGGAATCAACCGCCGTTCGCGTCCGCGGCTCCGGGGCGAGTTCGGCTTGCGGTTCCGTCCGCCTCGCACCATCCGGCGGCTCTCTCCACGGCCTGACAAGCCTACTGCTCCCCATCCTTGCCTTTGATCGGTTTTCTTTCCCTCGTTCAGAGGGGACGTTGCCCAGGCCTCCTTACGGCTCACTGTTCTCTTCGGAGCCGCGCGACTCCATCTAAAGGGGAACTTAACGCCGCTTTGCCATTCCATGTCAAGGGCAACGTGCGCAGAATGTTCGTTGAATCGTCCTGCCTCCAATCGTCCTGCCTTTGATCGGTGTTGTTTGCCTGTACGACCATAAGCAGGACGATCAGGGGCAGGACGATTCGCCGCTCTCCCACGCGTTGGCGTCATAGGTTTGGGCTGCGGTCTCGCGATATCGTGCAGCCCTACCGATCGGGAATTTGCGTTTTTTTGTGGCGGGCGGGCGGCGGTTGACATACTCTTACATGCGGGGAATGGGGTTGTGCGTTTGCGGGCCTAGACGCGAGGGCCGAAAGGAACCTGCCATGAGCATCTCACCGGGATCGCGAAGGGGAGGTGTGTTGCCTTGGATTGCGGCCATCGGGCTGTTGTTGATGACCGAGCGGCCAGCCAATGCCCAAATCGACTGCGGCGAAGCCCCGCCCGCCCCGCCGAAACGCATCAGCGGCGGCGAAGGGTTTCCGCCCCTGCCCCTGCCGGCCACGCCGCTGCGGCGCACCGAACGGAAGCGCCCGCCGGCCCCGCCGACTCTGATGGCCAAGGTTAATTCCGCCGGCCAGCAAGTGGACTACAAGGGCCATACGGTGTGGGACTGGACCACCGCCGTCGGCGACACGCCGAGCCTGTTCAAGTACCTGCGCGGCGTTCTGGACATCAATTACAAGGCCGACGTGGTGCGGCTCGACCAGTTCGACTACGCCCCCGAACGCGTGCCGATTATGTATTTCACTTCGCGCAAGGCGATGGAGATCAGCCCGCAGGAGCAGGCGTTGTTGCGCAATTACGTGCTCAACGGCGGGGCGATCCTGGGCGCGGCCAGCAGCGGCTACGAGGAGTTCTCCAGTTCCTTCGTCGAGCAAATGCGCCAGATCTTCCCCGACCGCCCGTGGTATCAATTGCCGTCCGACCCTGAACGTGGGCTGCCGCGCGGCGGCGCTGCTGTGCCGCGCCGACCTGAGCTGCGGCTGGGACAATCACACGCACGACTACGGCTTCCGCGTGATGCCGGACGACGCGAAGAAACTCGGCGCGAATATCGCGGCCTATGAGTTGGCGTATTACCGGCTGGGCCGCACGAACTCGACCCCGGTCATCTTCAACACCCAAGGCGATTCGACCGAGGAGATCAAAGTCGCGCAGATCGTCCATGATGGCGATTGGGACCCCTCGCCCTCGTCGCTGCAATTCCTGCTCAAGGCCGTGTCGGAACAAACCAGTGGGTTTGTAAACTACCGCCGGGAGCCGGTGGATTTGGACAAGGCCGACCTGTTCAACTATCCGCTGGTGTTCCTGACGGGCCACCTGGATTTCACGTTCTCCGACAAGGGCGTGGAGAATCTGCGCAATTACCTGGAACGCGGCGGCCAGATGCTGATTTCCAACTGCTGCGACCGCCAGGCCTTCGACCGCGCGGTGCGCCGCGAGATGGCGCGCGTCTTCCCCGGAACGAAACTGGAGCCGCTGGATTCGACCCATCCGGTTTATTCCGTGCAGTTCGACCTGACGGGGCAATCCTCGGGCAAGTTGCGCCTGGAGGGCGTCACCCGCGACGGGGAAACGTGCGTCCTGTATAGCCCCGGCTCGATCGCCACGTCGTGGGACCGCGAGCCGCGCCCCTACCTGGATCTGCCCGATCCGTCCGATGCGCGCAAGGAAGGGATCAACTGCCTGGTGTACGCGATGACGCATTAGCGCGCGTTTCCCGCCAGACCCCGGAGGATTGCCGGTTCAGGTGGCATAGACAGTCTTGTCTGTGCGCGAAGCGCTTTGGAGTGCGGCGGCAAGTGTTTGGAGCGGAGACATAGGTGACAAGTGTTCGGAGACATGGGTAACACTTTTCGAGCATGGAGTAAAGCCTCAGTTCCCTGCCCCCTAGGGGGCAGGGAACTGACAGGTTAGTAGTCATGCCGCTGTTGCTC
>JAPLSS010000907.1 GCA_026398515.1 Candidatus Sumerlaeota bacterium
ATATATAGTCCGACTTCGCCGCTTCATCCAGCGCTCGGGCCACGCGCGCGGCGGCGGCGGCGGGGTCGAGGCGAACCTGGTGCTCCCACAGCCGCAGCGCCTTCCATCCCATGCGCCGCAAGGCGCGGCCGGCGGCGCGATCGCGCTTCCGGTTGCGCTCGATCTTGCGGGTCCAGTACGCCTGGTTGGAGGACGGCATGCGGCAGTGGCGCGGACAGCCGTGCCAGAAGCAGCCGTCGATGAACACGGCCAGCCGGGCGCGGCGGAACGCCAGGTCGGGCCGGCCCGGCAGAGTCCGCACGTCCAGGCGCCATCCGCGCACGCCGAGCGCCCAGAGCGCCTTGCGCAGGCGCAGTTCGGCGGAGGTGTCGCGCCCTTTAACCCGGCGCATGATCTCCGAGCGTTCGGCGCGGGTGAAGGTGTCGGTGGCCATGGGTTTGTTCGCGCGCCGCTTGAAAACGCTTCAGGGGCGACGCGATCGCGCCGCCCCTGTCTCTACCGAAAACAAGGTTCGGAGTGACGCCTTTTGGCGTTATCCAAAGCGTATCTGGATTGGCTCACAAAACGCCTAAAGGCGTCACTCCGAACTCCTTTCCGAGCGCCGCGAGTCGCTGTCCACCATGCCGCTTGGTCTCCATCACGGCGCAATGGTAAAGGTCTTGTCCATCACGCTGGAGACGTCGCCCATCGAAACCTTGCACTGATACGTGTACTGGCCCGGGGGCGCGTCGGGCGGAACGGTCAGTTTCGACTCGCTGGTGATGCGGTTGTTCCCGCGGTCGAACGTCTCGGGCCAGGCGCCCAGTTCCTTTCCATCCTGCATGATCGAGCGGCGCTCGATGACGGACAAGGTCGCCCCTTCCGCCAGCCCGGTCACTTCGTATGTCATTCTCATCGTCGTGGACTCGCCGGCCTTCAACTGCGAAGGCTCCAGTGCGATCTCCACCAGCCGCACTTCCGGCTTGGCGGCCGCGGCCGCCGGGGTGGCCGAGGGGGCGCGCTTGGCTTCCTCTTCCGCCGTCGGTTCTCCCGGCGGGGAAGGGGTCGCGCTCCCCTTTGCTTCGGGCGTCTCCTCCGCCTTGGCTTCCGGAGTTGCCTTCGGCGTGGGCTCGGCGCCCGCTTTCCCGCCCCCCGCCTCTTCGGCTTTCGGCGTGACGGTCGCCTCTTCGGCCTTGGGTTTCGCCATCGCCACTTCGGTTTCCGCCTTGGCCGCCGCCGCTTTCGGGGTCTCCTCCGGTTTGGCTTTCGCCTCCGCTTTCGGGGCCTGTTCTGGCTTGGCCGCGGCTTTGGCTGCTTCCGTCTCTTCCGCCTTGGGCTTCGCGGTCGCCGCGGGCTTCGGAGTCGCCTTGGCTTCCGCCTTCGTTTCCGTTTCGGCTTTCGGCTTGGGCTTCGCCGAAGCCTCGGCCTTGGTCGCCATCTCCGGCACGGGTTCCGGCTTCAAAACCGGCTTCGTCGTCGCGGAAGGAGCGCTCAATCCCGCGGCAATGGGGGAAATCGCCCCGGGCGCCGCGCCGGCCAGAGACGGCTTGGGGAGATGAACCCGGATCATCTGGGCCAGTTCCGGATTCTGAGGGCCGGTCTCTTCGATCGGGCCGCGAGGCGTAGCGCTCGCCATTATCTTCGGCGTCGATGGGGCGGGGGCCGGCGAGGTCAGGCCAAGCAACCCCGGCGCGCCCGTCGTTCCAGGCGCCGCCGCCACGGCCGCGCCTGGCCCGGCCAGCTGCGCGGTCGGCGGGGCGGCGGGCTTCTTTTCCGCGGCAAGCGGGGGAGCAAGCGGGGCGGCCGACGCGCCGGTTTTCGACGGCGCAGCCATCGCGATCGCGGGTTTGGGCGCCAACGGCGCGGCCGCGGGCGGCTGAGTCATCAGTCTCTCTTCCGTTTCCGAGAGCGGCGGCTTCAGGGCCGGAGGGGCTGAAAGCGCGGGACGGGAAGCCGGCGCGAGCGCCCCCGGCGGAGTCCCCATCGGTTCGAGGGTCTCCTTCGGCCCCAAGGAGACCGGCTGGGGGGCCTCCATCAGCGCCGGGGCCGCCACGGCCTGCTTGGCCGAAAGCGAGTCGATGGCCTTCTGGATCGCATCGCGGACATTCGGCGCCGTCTCGCTCTGCAGCGCCTGACGCAAGTCCGGCAATTGCTCCGGCGAGCCCAGCATGCGAATCGCGTCGGCCGCCCACAGGCGCTCCTGCGGATTCGGATCGCGCAGTTTGGCCAGGCGGGTCTGTCTCCTGCGCCCGAGCCGTCTCCAGCGAGGGAATCGCCGCCTGATCGCCGGCCAGGCGCAACGTCTTCGCCGCTTCTTTCCTCACGTAGGGGTTGGTGTCCTTGAGCGATTCGGCCACCACCGCCTGGTCGTCGGCGCTCAGCGTCCCCATGCCCTGGAGATTCTGAAGGGCCTCTCGCTTGCTGAACACGAACGCCTGGGGATCCTTCAGGACTTTCAGATCGCGCGCCGCCGGATTGCGAGCGCAGCCGACGGCCAGAAGGAGAAGCGCGCCCAGCGCGCTCCACGTCGTGATTGTGCGAAACCCAGTTCTAGACAAGGCGTCGCCTCCTGTAACAGAGGATGGTGAAAATCCCAGTGAATGGACGGTCTGACGGACTGCCCCAACGCCCGTCCGTGGGCGGGAACACTCACCCTAAGAATCTAGCGGCCCCGCGCGGCATCCGCAAGCGTTTTCCCTTGGAATTTCTCCTTGGAGCAGGTCCGCCCTGCCGGGGCGGACTCAATTCCAGCCGACGCCACGGAGTCGGCCTCGGACGCAGTTCCCGAGCCTGTCGAGGGGCAAGGCTGGCCTACGATTTCCCCATCACGCCCGCGATGGCCTGGCACAACGGCTCCATGTTGGCCCGCGTCATGCCGGCGACGTTGATTCGCCCGCCGCCAACGATGTAAATCGCGTGGCGCTCCCGCAGGGCGTCGACCTGCTCCTTGCCTAATCCGGAGAAGGAGAACATCCCCTTCTGGCGGGCGATGAACGAGAAGTCGCCCTTCGCGCCCTTGGCTTTCAGCGTCTCCACGAACAAGCGGCGCATCTGGCGGATGCGGTCGCGAATGGCGGTCACCTCTCCCTGCCACTCCGCCTTCAGTTGCGTGTCTTTGAGGATCGTTTCCACGATGGCGCCGCCGTGCGAGGGCGGATTGGAGTAATTGGCGCGGATCGTCGTCTTCACGTGGCTGAAGGCCTTTTGCGCGTCTTCCGATGTGGCGCCGAGAACCGTCAGGCCCCCAACGCGCTCGCGATACAGGCCGAAGTTCTTGGAGAAGGAGTTGGCGATCAGCGCCTCGCGCCCCGGCGCCGCGAACAGCCGCACCCCCGCCGCGTCTTCCTCCAACCCGTCGCCCAGGCCCTGGTAGGCGAAATCGATCAGCGGGAAGACCCCGCGCGCCCACACCGCCTCCGCGATCCGTTTCCACTGGTCCAACGCCGGATCGACCCCCGTGGGGTTGTGGCAACACCCGTGCAGGAGAATGACGTCGCCCGCGGGGATTTCCTGGATCGCCTGGAGCATGCGCCCAAAGTCCAGCCCCTTGGTCGCCGCGTCGTAGTAGGGATAGGTGGAAACCTGAAGGCCGGCGGCGGCGAAAACCTGCGGATGGTTGGCCCATGTCGGATCGCTGACCCAGATGCGCTCGCGCTGGCCGACCTTCTTCAGGAAATCGGCCGCCACGCGCAGGGCCGCCGTTCCGCCGGGGGCGTGCGCCGTGGCGATGCGGCCGGAGGCGACCGCCTCGCGCCCCTCGCCGAACAGCAGTTCCTGGACCGCCGCGGCATAGCCCTCCGAGCCGTGGATCGGCAGGTAGTTCTTGGTCGTTTCCTCTTTCAGCAACGCCGCTTCGGCCTTCTTGACGGACGAGAACACCCGGGTCTGGCCCTGATCATTCTGGTAGACGCCGGCGCCGAGGTTGATCTTCCCCGGCCGCGGGTCTTTCTTGAACGCTTCGGTCAACCCCAGGATCGCATCCGGGGGCGCCATGCTCAATTCGTGGAACATTGCAGGGGGCTCCTTCAGAAACACCTGGCGCTTTGAGTGGCACAGACTGGCAACCTGTGCGCGGCCTCCCAAGTCGCAGGAATGCATAGGCAAGGCTGCCTATGCCACTTTCCTGAATTACGGTTTCTTACCTCGCGGCTTACGTTCGGACGAAGCCGAGGGCAGAACTCGTTCCACGCCGTTGTCCGGGCGCGGGATCACGTGGGCGGAAAGAAACTCGCCCACCTTCCGCGCCGCTCCGGCGCCGGCGTTGACGGCCGCGGCCACGGAGGCGACGTCAGCGCGACTTCGGCCGCCTTCAGCGCCGCGTCGGCCGCCTCCACCGCGCCCGTCCATCCGCGCGTTTCAATCATGCCCAAGGCTGAGGCCATTCGAGTTCAACCTGATTCATGAAAGGACGGGCTTCCAATCCGGACCCATCCCCAAGCTGCGATGGATGAAGCGCTTTTCGTGGCGTGGACTCAGCCCTTTGACTTCAGCCCTCTTTCTTTCGGCCGCCCCGGGGTAGACGCGCTCATCCCCGAGGCCTCGGCGACGCGCCGAAGCGCCTCATTGTCGAGAATCTCGATCCGCCCGCCATGGGCCGTCCGAAGAAGGCCCTCTTTTTGGAAACGGCTCATGGTGCGGATGGCGCTTTCGACCGTCGTGCCGACCATGGAGGCGATGTCCTGCCGCGTCAGCGACAGATCCAGAACCACGCGCCCCGCGGCGCGCCGCCCCAGGCTCTCCGCCAGCGTCAGCAGGATGCGCGCGATCCGCTGTTCGACGCGCTCCAGCGCCAGCGAACGGATGCGGTCGCGCGCGTCGCGCAGCCGGCTGGCCAGGTCATGGATCACCGACATCGACAGTTCGGGATGTTGCTGAAGCAGTCGGAGAAACCGCTCGCGGTCCACCGACAGCAGCGAGCAGTCTTCCATCGCCACGGCGCTGGCCGAAAGCGGACTGCCTTCGATGCCCGCCAGCAGGGCGAACGGCCGGCCCGCCGGCACGACTTCGATCAGGACCTCGCGCCCCTCGGGCGAATGGCGCACCACCTTGATGCGCCCCTGCGGACACAGGTAGATCCGGTCCGACTCGTCGCCTTCAAAAAAGATGTATTCGCCCTTCGCGACCTCCGCGCCCTTGAAGCAATGGCTCAACTCGTCCAGCGCGTCTCCCGGCAGATTGCCGAAGACCTCCGCCTCCTCAAGCGCCATGCGGATTGTGCTGGGGTCCACGGCGTCCAACGTTCTCTGAAGTGAACCACCCGGCCAGGAGAGCCACGGGCTCGCTCGCCTGGGTTTCGCCTAGGCGTTCTCCTGCGGCAGCCGCACTTTCCATTTCAGGCGCTGATCGGCCAGCCATTCTTCGTACAGCGCCCACATCTTCGTGAACACCATCTGCCGCTGGAACGTCAGGTAGTCCTTGGCGAACTCCTCTTTGCTGGGCATCTGGAGGTCTTTGATCCGCCAGACGATCCAGCCCATGCGCGCCCCGCCGGAACTGAGCGGCGACTTGCGAACCGCGCCGACCGGCGTCTTGTAGGTCTGGGTGTCAAATCCGTCGATCTTCTCCGAGATGCCGGGCGGGGCGCTGTCGCGGGCGAAAAACTCGGTGGTTTGCACCTGCAGGCCTTCGCCGCCCGCCCAGGCTTCCAGCCCTTCCGGGGTCTGCGCCTGCTTCTCGCCTTCGGCGGCCCCGGCCTCGGCCATCTCCAGCGCGCGCGTGTCGCGATAGTCCACCTCCGCCTTGTCGCGCACTTCGGCCAGCTCCGGCAGGCGGCTGGGGACCGCCTTGGCGATGGACAGGATGATGGCGCCCTGGTCGGTGGACAACACGGAGCTGGTTTCGCCCGGGTCCAGGCCGGCCAGGTATTCCCGGTCGTTGTAAAGCGAGCCAACCCCCCTGTCGATCACCGGTTCGTCGGCGTTGATCAGATCGGTCTGCTTGATTTCATAGCCCAGTTGCTTGGCGATCCCATCGAGGCTGGTGAACTCCTTGGCCGCGTCGCGCATGGCTTGCTCGCGTTTCTTCAGGTCCTCGCGCACCTTTTTTGACAGGGCGGCGTCGCGGGCCAGGTCGGAGACCTGCTCGAACGGGATGGGCTGGCTTTCCTGGTATCCCTCGCGCTTCAGGATGCAGTAGCCCTTCGTCCCCGCCACCACGTCGCTCACGTCGCCGTCTTGAGCCAGTTTGAACGCGGCGTTGATGAACGCATCGCCCCACTCCGCGGTGTCGTCCGCTTCGACCCAGCCGATATCGCCGCCCTGGAGCGTCGCCTGGCTGTCGGCGGCCGTTTCCTTGTTCTTCTCGTCTTCGGAGACGCGATTGGCCAGCTCGGCGAAATCGGTCTTGCCGTCTTTGGCTTCCTTGTCGACCTCATCGGCGTGCTCGCGCGCTTTCTGCGCCGCCGCGCGCTTCTCCTCGTCTTTCATCCCTTCGGCGGCGGGATATTGGATCAGGATCATGCGCAGATGCATCTTCGGCTGCGTGCGGAAGAGCGGATACGTCTCCACGTTCTCCGTGTAAAAGGCCTGGGCCTCGTCCGGCGTCACCTGCGTTTCGCCCTTGATCTGGTCCTGCGACACGGCGATATAGCGATACTGGCGCTGGTCCGGCACGCGGTAGGCTTCCTTGTGCTCGTCGAAGTATTTCTGGAGGTCGGCCTCGTCGACCGCCACTGAGTTGGCGTAATTCGAGGCCAGCAGCATCACGTAGTTCAACTGCAGTTTCTCTTTGTGCAGAGTGTATTCCTGCCACAATTCGAAGAGCGACGCCTTCGCCTGGTCGGCGAACATCTGCATGACCTTGATGTTATAGACCTCGTCCGTCAACTCGCTGAGATACTGCTCTTCCGACACGCCGCGCATGTACAGGTAGTTCGCGAACATCTCGCGGGTGCTCTGCGGGAAACGCCGCCGGATGATGTCCTGCAGGTCGGCCTGCGTCACCGTGATGCCCAGGTCTTTCGCCGTCTGGCGGATGATGCGCTGGTTCAGCGCTTCGCGCAGGATCTCGGCCGTGGTGAACAGCTCCGTCGGGCGGCCTTGGGGCAGGTACTGCCGGGGAAGGCCGCCGAACACCGTGGCTTCCGTCTCGCGCCTCGATTTCAGCGCTTCGCCCGCCAACAGCATCTCCACGCGGGTGACCGGCGTCCAGCGGTTGATCGGCCAGGGAAGGGACGAGGGCGATCTGAACCAGGCAAACGTGCTTTCACCT
>JAPLSS010000353.1 GCA_026398515.1 Candidatus Sumerlaeota bacterium
CGATGGCGGCCACGGCCGCGGCCATTCCCACCGAAACGCTCATCCAGAAATCGAAGTTGAGAAGCATCTGATTGACCAGCAGGCCGTTGCCCGGCGTCCAGTGCCGAAACGCCCCGAGTTTGAGCAGGATGGGATTCCCCAGAACGCTCGTCAACATGATGGCCGTGAAGGTCCCCAGGACCAGGCGGAACGGCAGAATCATGCCGGCGATGATCAGCCCCGCGTCGAAACTGACCGAAATCAAAGTGGCCGGCAGAACGCCCTCGACGTTGCGCGTGAAATCGAGGAACGGGATCGGAAACAACATGATCGGCTTGGCCATGAACAGGCCGGTGGCCATCGGCACGAGCACATAAAGCGCGCCAAACACCATGCCCAGGCTGGCCCCCACGCCGAACACGTTCCAGCGCCAGGAGCGGCGGCGGGTTCCGCCCTCCTCGCGTTCGGTGGATTCGGCCAGCGCCGTGGCCCCCGCGGCGGCCACCGGCGCCAGCGGAAACGGCAACCGCTCGCCGTCCGAAAGCAACCGAAACAGCGTGTATCCCAATCCGATCCACGCCATGCGCCCCAGGATCGACCCGATGACGATCAGGACGACCGGCGAGAGCAGGCCCCTCGACGCGCTCCACCACCAGGCGGCGTCGGCGAGGTCGCGGCGCTGGATCGCCGGCGAAGACGCCGGCGGAACGACCCAGTCGGGGATGTGCCCGGAGATGGCCCGGGTCTGCGGGGACTGGAGCAGATACTGATTCCAGATGGTCGTGGCGAACGGGCCGCCGGACAGCGCCAGGTGGGCCAGGGTCACGGAGGCCAGCGAGGAGGCCACGTAGAACAGGACGAACACCTCCTGGCGCTTCAACGTGGCAAAACTGCGCCGCGCCAGTTCGGCGAACAGGATAATGGTCACCCATTCGGCGGCGGCCCCGAGTTGCTGTCCGGCGACCAGGCCCAGGTAGATCGCCCCGGGCATCATCACCAGGGCGACGAACACGGCCCCGATCACCGTTCGAAAGGAAAAACCGTCCTCGTACGGGCCGCGCTCCAAATCGGAGTCGGCGGCGGAAACGGGGTATTCCCCCGCCAACTCGTCCGGACTGGATGGGCGTCTGGTCTTCATTCCGGGTCGTTCGACCATAGGATTTTTTCACCACAAAGAACACAAAGAAAAAACCGTCAATCATCTGAGAACTGAGTTTTCTTTGTGCTCTTTGTGTTCTTTGTGGTGAATGAATTTGGTTGCGCCCCGAACAGCCGCCGGCCGGCCTCGTCGTAGCGGCTTTGGGCTTCCGGCGCCACGATGCGCCACATCAGCAGCTGCTTGCGCAACGCCAGCACGAATCGCGGGGTCAGCCGGCGCCAGCTCTGTTGATCGCCGCTGAACCGAACCGCCGTCAAGTGGCACTGGTAAATGTCGCGCTCCGGCCGATACACGATCCGCAGTTCGGTATCGTGGCTGATTCCCAGATCGAAGGGCGCGAGCCAGGCGCGGAAGCGCAACGTCGGCGCCGGCCGGCCGTGCGCCGTATCGCAGCTCGCCGCCAGGTTGTCGACCGCCAGCGGCCCCACGGCCACTCCTTGGACGCCCGCGAGGAACTCGCCCATGTAGGCTTGAATGGCGTAGATGTGTTCCGGCGTGGCCACAAAGGGCAGGAAGAACGACAGCCGGTCCACCTGGAAATGCTCTTCGCCCACCCTTTCCCGCCCCCCGCGGGCCTCGGGAATGGCGGCGCGGAACGCCTGTCGCGCGGGGTACAGCGTCGAAGCCAGCACGATCAGCATGGTCAGGCTGGTCACGAACACGGTTGTTCCCGCCGAGTAGTTGAGCGCCAGGCCCGACAGCGCGCCGGCGCTCAACAGGGCCTTGGAGACCGCCTGGCCCAGCAGGAAGCCCAAGCAGGCCCCGACCAGGGCGTAGACCGCCGACTCGGCCATGAACAGCGAGGCCACGTTGCTCGGCGACAGTCCCACGGAATTGTAAATGAAAATCTCCCGCTTCCGTTCGTAGACCGACCCCAGCATCGTGCCCATCGCCATCACGAAGCCCAGGAACAGCGGCACGACGATCTGGCCCGCGGCGCTGAACCGGCTGGAGGCGATGGAGGCGAACAGGGCCACGGAATCGCCGTCGCTGGCCAGGATCGTTTGGTTCGACCGCCGCGCGAAGGCCTCGGCTTCGTCCAGCGGATCCGTCCCCGGCAAAGCGCGCGCCGCCACGCTGCGCAACGTGGCGCCCAGCCGCCGCCCGAACTTCAGCGGCACGATGGCGACCTGATCCGCCGCGTAGTGGACATAGGTCTCCAGGGTGTCGACCTCCTCGTCGACCGCGCCGGTGGCGGCCATCAACTGATTCTGCAGCACGAAGTTGACGGGCGTCAGCGGCTCGCCGTCGAGGTCCTGGACTTCGTTGAAGCGCTCTTCGTCCACCAGGCCGATCAGCGGAAGGCGCCATCCAAACAGCACGACCGGCCGCCCCAGATCGCCCGGGCCGTATCCCAACTGGGTGGCGACGTGGACGGGCAGAATGACGCCCAGTTCGTCTTCGTCCCGGAACCACCGGCCCGCGACGAGAGTCCGGCCCACGTCGGTCACCCGCGGCTCGGTCGGGTCCATGCAGAGCAAGGCCACGGCGGTGAACCGGCCGGGCGACGCCTCCCGCGCGCCTCCTTGCGACGCGGCATCTGGTCCGGCCGCCGCCAGATCGATCTGAGACAGGTTGCCGGCGAGATCGGAGAAGAACCACGCCCGGCCGGCCACGATGGCCCGCGGCTTGCCGCCCGTCGCGTAGTTTCGCCGGATCGAATCATAGACGGGATCGCGCAGCGCCAGCCATTTGCGGTCGCGCGTGAGTTGGCCCGGATAGACGGGCAGGCCTTCGGGATACCGCAGCTTGGAGATGTTGAGGTCGGGCATGATCGACACGAACGACAGGAGGGTGAACATGACCATGACGATGGTCATCGCCGTCAGCAGTCCGCGCTGCTTCCGCCGCCGGATGTTGGCGATTCCCAGGTCCACGGCCCGAATCGTGATGCCGCCCACGTTGCCCGCTTCTTCGTGCAGGCCGGTCTCCTCGACCTTGCGTTCTTTGAGCATCCGATCGAATCGGCCGACGACCAGGATGCCCACCGCGCCGGCCAGGGCCAGAATCACAAAGGCCTCCAGGACCAGGAACGGCGTCAACGTGAACCGGAACGCGGGATGGACAATCGCCAGGACCGCAAAGCTGACGCCGAAGATCAGGCCCATCCCGCCGATGCGCCGCGCGATGGCCCGCGCTCCCAGGAGCAGCCGTTCCATGCAGTAGGCGAACGGCAGCAGGAGCGCCAGGTAAAACAGGACGCCGCGGATCATGTTGTTGGTCATGGAGAGGGTTTCGCTGTACGCCTTGCTTTCCAGCCCCCAGGCCTTCTCGCTGGCCGCCCGGTATTCGCCGTAATCGCGCCGATCCAGAGACTGCTGGGCGGCCTCCAGATAATCCTTGGCCTCCCGGTGAAGGTTGCTCACGCGCGGATTGCCGACCCCGTGCGCCTCCAGCTTCGCCATGCGCCAGGCGTCCAAGCGCCACATGTCCCGCGTCCCTTCGAGAATCATCGACGGGATGGTGTCGAGGTCCGCCAGCGGGTATCCCACGCCCACCGGATCGTCGAGCGAGTTGTGAATCAGGACGAACCGTTTCTTCTGAAATCCGAATCCAAAGGTCAGCCGCACCCGCAACGCCGGGTCGGCCCACAGGGTCGAACAGTTCTCCTCGACGTTGCCGGCGTACAGGTCGGTGGAACTATAGCCGTACTGGAACGGCGGACTATCCGTGCCGGCGTCCAGAACTTGAACGTGCGACAGGTCGATATACTCGCGCGGGTCGGTCAGCCCGTACAGCGTCACCGACCGGCAAGGGAAGCAGACCAGGTTGAGGCTCTCGTCCGCTTTGCGAATCATAACCTGGGAGGGATAGTCCCTTGGGCGCGCCATATCCTGCGCGAAGATGATCGATCCATCCAGGGGAATAGGGAAAAACGGGGATAGCGACTCCTGGCGCTCTGCGGCGCTCGGAAACGAGCGAGAATCGGGGTATGGAGTCCCGCCGGTAGGCGGAATCGCGAGTATCGAAC
>JAPLSS010000356.1 GCA_026398515.1 Candidatus Sumerlaeota bacterium
CCCGCCGTCCTTGTAATACGGCGCGCACAACTCCTCGAGCCGCCGGTCGAACTCCTCTTCCCGCAGCACTTGGTTCAACTTCGCGTAGAACGGATGGCCCGGCGAACGCGCCATCTGCTCGCTGGCGATCCACATCTCGCCCTGGCGGTCGGAGTCGAAACTGCTCAGCGACATGGAAGGGGGCCCTTTGCACGGGGAAGGGAAGCAGAAAACCAGCATACCCAATCAACTCTGGTAATATGTATTATATTTTGTGCAAAGTCAAGCATCATTTTACGTTTTTCAACGGGCTGCTAAGGAGTGTCACATGATCTCTTGCGGACATCGGACGTTGGCGCTGTGGGCCGTGGCGCTAGTCTCGCCCGCCCTGTTTGCGCAGGACGCCGCCCGGTCGGAAGACAAGGCGCGCGAGAAGGCCCCAGCCAACGCCCAGGAGGACGTGTTCTATGATGGCTTCGATAGCGGCCATCTCGATCCTCAGAAATGGTTGGTTGCCCGCCGCCAGTGGGGCGGAAAGGGAAACAACGGCGGAGTCGTGCCGAAAAACGTCATTCTTCGCGACGGCCATGTCATCCTGGAAGCCCACGGCGATCAATACCAAGGCCCGGTCAAGGGCGTCGCACACAGCGGCAAGGATTTCGTCGAGACTGAGCAGGGGCAACGGGTAGGCGCGTGCATCGTGACCAAGGAGCGTTTCGCGTCGGGCCGGTATGAGGCATGGGCCAGGATCCCTCGCCGCCTCGGCGTCTGTTCCGCCTTCTGGACTTTCTACTATGATACGATTGCCCCGTCGCCCTCGGAGCCGAAGCCGGCGAACGCAAAACAAAAACCGCGAATCATCAACCATGAAGTCGACGTCGAACTCCCCGGCAGGCCGGAGGCGGCGCCACGCAACATGGGGTACGACTGGGCGCTGTGCAACACGTGGATCGGCGAAAAGGCCGCGGAGAGCACGATTGGGCGAGTACGACTTCCCTACGCGGTGAATGACGGCGAATTCCACACCTACCGCTTCGACTGGCATACGGGGGGAGACGGGATGGCGCCGAAGGTCGATTTCTTCCTCGACGATCAGCCGTTGTTGACCACTTCCACCCACGTCCCTTCCATTGCAGGCCATTTCTGGATCGGCGTATGGTTCCCGAAGGACTGGGCAGGACAGCCCGACTTCGACACCGAGACCCTGGAGATCGACTGGACGCGCATCACGCCCTTTCACGAGCCCAACGACCAATTCACCGAGGAGCCGGACTCCAGCACGGGATTCGGGCGCGTTGACGAACGGACCACCCCATAATCGCGCCCTCCCAGCGGGGCCGTCCGGGCCATGGCGCCGCGCACGGGCCCTGGAACGAAACGCATGTCTGAAACGAACGGAACAAAGGCGTCGGGGTGGGCGTCGCCTCTTGCGCTCGCGGCGCTGACGACGGCGTTTATCGCCGCCATGGCGGCCTCATCGGGCGCCGCGGCGCCCGGAGCAGACGCGGGCGCGCCAATCGTTCTGCGCGCGTGGGGCGTGCCGGAGGATGTCAAGGCCGACATCGACACTCTCGCCCGCCAGGCGATCATGGCGGAATTCCAGAGGCGGTTTCCCCACATCAAGCCGGTCGCTTCGACCGGCTTGCGGATTCCCGGGCGCACGATGGACGTCCTGCCGTTGATGCAGATCGCCGGCGATATCCCGGGCCACGTCATGTATGTCAATTTCCGCATGTCCGACACCTACATCGCCAACAAGTTCCTCTATCCTCTTGACCGCTGTATTGAAAACGCCATCGGCCTGACGGGCGGCGTCGCCGGCGGGCATCTTCTGAAACTCGATGAGTACTTGAGCCGGCTGAAAGCGGCGCCGCGCTACAAGGACGAGCTCGAAGAGCGGGTCCCGTATCAATGCTGGCAGGTGATGCGGCGCAAGTGTCCCTACGGCGCCGACTGCCCTTATCTGCGCGAATGGGGCGAAGCGCCCGCCGACAAGCACTTCCACACCTGGTGCTTTCCCGAGGGGCCGCTCGTCATAGGCCTGTTTTACCGGCGCGACCTGTTCCAGGAGGCCGGCCTTCCCGACCGCGTTCCCGACACGCTGGATGAACTGCTCGACTGGGCCAGGAAACTGACGAACCTCAAAGCGAAGCAATATGGTCTGAAAATGGGAACCAGCGACATTGCCTGGAGCACGCTGAGTTTTCTTTACTCCTACGGCGGACTGCTCGTTCAAGAGGACGAGAACGGGCAGTGGCGATGCGCTTACGACAGCCCGCCGGCGATCGATGCCTACAACTATCTGGCCCGGCTCTTCATTCAACCATTCGAAAATGAGCACGGACGCCAGACGCAGCTGGTCTATCAAACCGATGACGAGATTCCGGGCGACATCCGTTACGCCATGTTCTTCGAGTATCTCGACGAGAAGTTCTTCGGCCGATACGATCCGGCCCAATGGGGCTTCGGCCCCGTGCCGAAAGGGCCGACCGGCCTGCGCGCCAGCGAGTTCAACTCCCGCATGGCCGGCATCTACGCGGGATGCGACGCGCCCACGCGCGACGCGGCCTGGGAATACATCCGTTACTACGACGGCCCGGAGGCCGGCCTGATCCGAGCTAAAGTTTTCGTCGACCAGGGCCTCGGCCACTATATCCTGCCCGATCGGCTGCGCGCTCTCGGCTATCCCAAGATCGCCGAGCGAGTTCCGAAGGGTTGGGAGGAGAGTTTCCGGGTGGCGCTCGAGCACGGCATCCCCGAACCCTACGGCAAGAACTGCCAGCAGATCTACCGCTACGCCTCGCAAAGCATCGATCAGTTGCTGACCGATCCGGTTGTAAGGCAGGCCGTAGTCAGCGGCGCCGAGGAGGCCGCCAAGGCGCGGATCGGCGCCATCCTCGCGGACGGAGTCCAGCGCAACAACGAGAAGATGCTCGGCATCATCCCGCCCGCCCGGCAGTCCTTCCGCAATGGGGTCGCGGGGCTGGCGGCCACTCTCATCATCCTGGTCTTCGCGCTGGTCTTCCGCCGCGTGTTCCGGGTGTTCGCCGAGAGCGAAGCGCTGGAGCGGGGACCGGCGAGCCGGGGGCTGCAACTGATTCGCTACAGGTGGGCGTATCTGCTGTTGATCCCGGCCGCCGGCTCGATCGCGCTGTGGGAGTATTATCCCTTGGCGCGCGGCTCGGTGATGGCGTTCCAGAACTACAATGTCCGCGGCTTCAGCCAATGGATCGGCTTCAACAATCTGGCCAACGTGCTGTTCGACGCGGAGTTCTGGTATGCGATGTGGATTTCGCTGAAGTGGGCCGTCCTCTTCCTGCTGTTTGGCTTCTGCGCGCCGATCATCCTGGCGTTGCTGCTCACCGAAACGCCGCGAGGCAAGCTCTTCTTCCGCCTGATCTACTACCTGCCAGCGGTCCTGTCGGGCGTGCTGGTCGTCTACCTGTGGAAAGGGTTCTTTGGGCCGGAGGGCGCGATCAACCAGGCGCTGAATTTCCTGATTTCTCTGTTGAACCA
>JAPLSS010000947.1 GCA_026398515.1 Candidatus Sumerlaeota bacterium
TGCGCCATTCGTCGGGCGGCGGCGGGGTTTCGATGGACTCCTGGAGCAGGAAACGTGTGTACGGAACCTCCGCCTCCGGCGCCCGGGCCCAGGCAAAGGAGCCTAACCCAAGCGCAAAACACGCCACAAGTCGCCAACACATGTCGGCCTCCCTCCGCGGATGAGGGGAACAGCGAGACTTCCAAACAAACTCAGCCTAGAAAATGGATGCTCCGCTGATTCCAAACGAGGCATAAGCGAGCAGCGTCGCTGGTGTCAAGAGCCAAGCCGCTATTCAGTCTTCCGAAAATCCTGCTCCGCCGTGACGTCGATGGCGATGCCGCCGCGCACGTGGAAGCGGCCCAGGACGCGCATCCAGCGCGGTTTGAGGAACGCCGCCAGATCGTCGAGGATTCGATTCACGGCGTCTTCGTGGAAGATGCCCACGTCGCGATAGGTCCACAGGTAGAGTTTGAGCGATTTGCTTTCGAGGACCTTTTGGTCGGGGATGTAGCTGATTTCCAGTTGCGCGAAGTCGGGCTGGCCGGTCACCGGGCACAGGCACGTAAACTCGGCGCAGCGGAACGCGATCACCGTGTCGCGCCGCGGATGCGCGTTGGGGAAGGCCTCCAGGTCTTTGGACGGACGAGCGGGGCCTTTGCCCAGCTGGGTCAGGCCGGTGGTCTTGGATTGGATCTTCATCGTCGCGCCCTTCATTGCGGAATCCGGTGTCGTGGCACAGACAGTCTTGTCTGTGCGCTGAAGCCTGTGCATCTCGCAGGCGCGTGCAGCGCCTTTTCATTAACCCCGCGATTCATCGCGGGGTCTGACGACGGCCTTTCCATCCACGAAACGTTTCAACGGTTTTTTTTCATGCGCCGACCTCCGACATACCCGCCGATGATTGCGGCGACCATAAACACGAACGTCCAGAAAGCCATTGCAGCAGCCTCCGTTCTCTGTGGAAAACCGTTAAAACGATTTCCCCCGTCAAGGGTTGACGAGTCGTCTGAACCCGCTCGATAGATCGAGGGAGTTAGCCCGCCATTCCGCATCTTGCACAGACAAGGCTGTCTATGCCACTCCGAAAGATGCTTTTCAGTTGCCCCACGCCCCAATCCCCGGAAAGATGACGGCCTCTTGTGATTCTGCCTCACAAGAGATTTCCAGACCCGAAGGAGCCGTTCCGACTATGTCCGAGAGTTCTCTGCAAGCTCTGTTCGCCGAGCGCATCGGCGGCGCGCAATATGGCAAAGGAACCGCGATCTACAAGTTCGAGAAGATCAAACGCGCCAAGCGCGCGGCGATCGCCCAGTTCCCCGATCGCGAACTGATGGACTTCGGCATCGGCGAGAACGATCAGCCGGCGGCGCCGATCGTGCGCCAGGCGCTCAAGCGCGAAGTCGACGATCCCGAGAACCGCGGCTACGCCGACAACGGCATCCAGGAATACAAGGACGCGGCGGCGCGCTACATGAAGCGCGAGTTCGGCGTCGAGTTGAATCCCGTCACGCAGGTCAACCACTGCATCGGTTCGAAGCCGGCGCTGGCCATCCTGCCCGCCGTCTTTGTCAACCCGGGCGAGATCACCCTAATGACCGCGCCGGGCTATCCGGTGGCCGGGACCTACACGAAGTATCTCGGCGGCGACGTCTACAACATGCTGCTCGAAGAGAAGAACGGCTTCCTGCCGGATTTCACCGCCCTGCCTGCCGACGTGGTCAAGCGCGCGAAGTTGATGGTGCTCAATTACCCCAACAGCCCGACGGGCGCGGTCGCCGACGAGAAGTTTTTCGCCAAAGCCATCGCCTTCGGGCGCGCGAACGGCATCGTGGTGGTCAACGACGCCGCGCACATTCAACTGACCTACAATCGCCGGCCGCTTTCGCTCCTGTCGATCCCCGGCGCGCTCGATGCCTGTCTCGAAATCCACACCATGTCGAAGGGCTGGGATATGATCGGCTGGCGCATGGGCTTCGTGGCGGGGGCGGAGTTGGCGGTGCGCGCGTTCGCCGACGTGAAGGACAACACCGACTCGGGGCAGTTCAAGGCGGTTCAGAAAGCCGCCGCCGTGGCGCTCGACGACCCCGCCATTCCCCAGCGCGTGCGGGTGCGCTACAAGAGGCGGTTGGAGAAGATGGTCGAGATGCTGCGCGCGGCCGGTTTCCGCGCTTCGATGCCCGGCGGCACATATTTCCTGATGGTCACGGCGCCGAAAGGCGTTCGGGGCGGCCCGTCCTTCGCCAACGCCGAAGAGGCGTCGCAGTATCTCATCCGCGAGCACATGATCTGCACCGTGCCCTATGAGGAAGGGGAGATGCTGCGCTGGTCGGCCACCTTCCCCGCCAACACGGAACAGGACGAAGACCGCATCATCGCGGAGACGAAGAAACGCCTCGGCGCGATTCGGTTTGTGTTTTGATTGGGGGTGATGAGTATGAGGACGCACTATGACTTCGCGCAGATGAAGGGGGAAAGAAACCCCTATATCAAGCAACTGAAGCAGCCGATCACGATTCGTCTCGATACGGCGTCGGTGGCGTATTTCAAGTCGTTGGCGGCGGAAATGGGAATGCCCTACCAGAACTTGATCAATCTATATCTGCGGGATTGCGCGCTGAACCGGCGGAGACTCCAGATCAAGTGGGCGCCGTAGTACGGTCTGAGGTTCCGGTCTGAGGTGGAGACCCCTTCGCCGGATGAAACGCCCGAAGTGGCAGCGCTTCGTTCGATCTCGAGAATGACAAGGTTGGCTCCCCATGGCCAAGAGAGCGGTGGAACCCAAGCGGTCGGTCAATCCGTCGCCGGCGGCGTTGATCACCTCAGTTGACTCCAACGGCCGGCCGAACATCATCACCCTGGGCGAGGTATATAACCTGAGCATCCGCGAGCCGGTATACGTGGGGATCGGCATCGCCAAGCCGCG
>JAPLSS010000619.1 GCA_026398515.1 Candidatus Sumerlaeota bacterium
CGCGGCGCGCAGGCCACGATCGACGAAATGCCGCTTCCCCGTTCCGAAGCCGCCCACAGCGCGGCCGCCGCGCCTTCGCCGGCGCCCATGACGCCCCACAGCGCGCCGGTCTCCGAATGAAGCCAGTCCGTGCCGGCCAACAGCCGCTCGCCCAGGGCCGCGGCCTCCACCGGCGCGCGGCGCGCCGATTCGGCCGGGGTGAGCAATTCCATGGACAACGTGGCCAGGCCGGCCTGGTTCAACGACCGAGCCACCGCGGCCAACGCCGATCCGCGCAGGCTGGCGCCGCCTTCGTGCGCGAAGATGACCCAGCCGGAGGGAGCCTGGGGAAGGCCGACGCGCGCGCGCAACGTCGCGCCGCCGGCTTTCAACTCCACCTCTCTCGCCTCCACACGTAAAGAATGGTTGATCATGTAACGCTTCCCTCCTGAGAAGAAGTTCCGCCCTCCGCAAAACGGGGGCTGCTCGCACTTCGGTCGCGACAGCGACACGCAAAAAGGGAGCGACTTCTCCCGCGCATAGTTCGAACACCGCGCGCTCACGATGGGCGCCTGGTCATGAAGAAAAAGGACTAGACATCACCATGCCAGAAAGTCGCGCGCCGTGTCCAGAAAATTACCTACAACCAGAAAAAAAAGAGCGCATTGCCCGAAGTCGGGAGAAGGCCCCTCAAGCGCCGTTTTCCCCAGGCGTCTTTGGATCAGTGGCACGGCCGCGAGCCGGGCGCGGCGGCCCCTGTTTTCCCGCCACGATGAGATCCAGGCCCTTGCCCTGCTCCGCCAGCGACAGCGGGGCGCTCCCCTCAGTCGTCATCCCGCCGTCGTAGCCGATGTCCTCGCACGGGGCGTTGTCGCCGGCCGCCACCCGCTTCAGATGCGTGGTCGCCTCGTCGACTTCCACGTCGAACTCCCAGGGCTTCGGCGCGGCCCGGCCTTTCAGCGCGGTGGGCACGACCAGGATCGCGCTCGCCCGGCACGCCTTCGCCGCCAGCAGCGTCGTCTCAATGGACTGGATTCCCGCCTCGGCCTTGGCCGGATCGCCCAACCCCTGGGGCCCGCCGCCCTCTCCCGTTCGCTTGGTGAGAAATGCGGGGTGATGCGTCGCGGCGGAAGCAACGCGACAACGCTGCCTCGTCCACGCCACGTCCGTATTGACCTTTCCGCGGCGGCGGCGTTGCATGGTTCCCGCCGCCGCCGACAGGGCGGCCCCGCGGATTCCTTGCCCCGGAAAGGAGGCGGCCGCCGTGAACGCCGCTCCCAAACAGGAACTGTCGCTCTTCGATTCCACGTGCGTCATCGTGGGAATCATCATCGGCGCCGGGATCTACGAGACGGCCCCCACCGTGGCCGGGTGCATGGGCGGATGGGCGGGGGCGCTGGGCGTGTGGCTGGCCGGCGGGCTGCTGGCGCTGGCCGGCGCGCTCTGCTACGCGGAGCTGGCCGCCGCCTATCCGCGCGAAGGCGGCGACTACGTTTACATCAGCCGCGCCTACGGACGCTGGGCGGGATACCTGTTCGGCTGGTCCCAGTTGGCGATTGTGCGCCCCGGCGACATCGCGCTCATGGCGTTTGTCTTCGCCCGCTATGCGCAAGCCCTCTACGCCCCGTTCCAGGGCGTCCGGTTGCTGTACGCGGCCGCGGCGGTCGTGGCGTTGACGGTCGTGAACGTCATCGGAGTGAAACAGGGGAAGTGGACGCAGAACGTTCTGACCGTGGCCAAGGCGCTGGGGCTGCTGGCGATTGTCGTCACGGGGCTGGCCGCCCCCGGCCCCTCCGGCGGGGCGGGGCCGCTGGTCGGCGCGGCCGCGTCGGCCGGGCCGGGTTCGATCACCTTGGGCGGCGTGCAACTGGCCCTCATCCTGGTGTTGTTCACCTATGGCGGCTGGAACGAGATGGCGTATGTGGCCGCCGAGGTCAAGAGGCCCCAGCGCAACATTGTCCGCGCCCTCGTGATCGGGACCTTGGCGGTGATTTCCCTCTACCTGTTGGTGAACGGCGCGTTCCTCCGCGCGTTGGGCTACGAGAAGATGGCGGCCTCCCAGGCGGTGGCCGTCGACACGATGGCCACGGCGTTTCCCTCCGCGGCCCGCCGGGCGATCAGCGTCCTGATCTGCGTGTCGGCGCTGGGGGCGGTCAACGGCCTCGTCTTCACCGGGGCGCGCATCTCCTATGCGTTGGGGTCCGAACACGCCGCGTTCCGGGCGCTGGGCCGGTGGAACGCGCGCACGGGCACGCCGGTCTGGTCGTTGGTCGCCCAGGGCGCTCTGAGCCTGGCGATCGTGCTGGCGGCGGGGTCGTTCCTCGACGCCATTCTCTACAGCGCGCCGGTGGTGTGGGCCTTCTTCCTCGCCACGGGCCTGTCGGTGTTCCGCCTCCGGCGCAAGGAGCCG
>JAPLSS010000286.1 GCA_026398515.1 Candidatus Sumerlaeota bacterium
AGCAGCGACGGTCAGGCAGAGGGCCAGGAACGATATTGGCAGGAGGGCGCTGTTCATTCTCTTTGCTCCCGAAAATGAGTTCGTAGTGCGACCTTCAGGTCGTATGAAACGCCGGAACCAGGGAAACCGCTACGACCTGAAGGTCGCACTCCGAACCTCATTACTCAAACTGGCAAGGCCTCCCGCGGCGATGCCGGCTGGAAAGCCGGCGCTACGCATTCAGGCCGCATCGCCGAAACGTTCGGCGAGGTTCTTGTCCCACTCGTCGAGGAACTTGCGGTAGCAGCGGCGGGCGATGGCGGCTTTGACCGCCAGCGTCGCCAAGAGCAGGGCTGCGACGCCTGCCTCCATCGCGAGGGTAGAAGGCACCGAGCCGTGATTGGCGATCCAGCTCGCGACCAGAAGCGTAGCGAAGCCGCATATTCCCGCTCCAGAAAGCGCCCGAAAAGCGCCGAGGCGGCGAAAGAGACTGTATACGCCCAAGCAAACAGCCACGAGAGCGCCTATGGACAGAACATAGCCGGCGATTCCCGCCAGGCGAGCGCCGAGGACCGATCCATCGGCGCCGGCGATCCAGGATTTGGCGGCGAGTCCCATCAGGCCGCATGCGCCCGCCGCCAGAATTGCGGGAGCGGCCCTATAGCGCCGGCGCGCGAGAACGTAGGTCAGTACAATCGCCGCGGCCATCAAGCCGACGAAGAGCCAGAACCCCGGAACGGTCAAGAGAAAATCGCTCAAGGTGAGGCGATAGGTCATGCCGCTGGAAGATTTGAACATCCAGAAGATCGCCAGCCCGAGGACGAACCTCGATCCGACGAACCCGATGGCGGGAAAGACGATCACGACCAGGAGAGTGGATAGGATGGTCGCCAGGTCTTTCCGCCCGGTGCGGAAATAGAGACGCCAGGAGATGGCCAGATTCATGGCGTAGTCCAGCGGCGGCTTGAGGACCCACCAGAACGCCAGGGCGAGGAAGGTCAACGGCTCCATGCCCCAGAACGTCACATTGCGAGCCCCCATCATGATCAGGAAAGTGATCGCCCCAAATCCATAGAGAAGGGCGAGCGACGGCAGGGCGGCCCAGCGGTACGACCCCCAGTACAGAAGCAACCCCAGGGAGCGCGGGGGGATGGCGGTCAGCGTCAAACCGCGCAGCATGGCCGGTCCGCCGAGCCGGCCCAGGATGTCGAAAGGGCGGCGCGCGACCAGGATGAACAGGGCGATATAGAGAGAGGCGTAGACCACGAGGCAAATCCCGGCGGCGACTTCCCTGACAGCATCGGCGGGAATATCGCCCAGCCGGACATACGCGGCCACAACCACGCCGACGATGGCCGTTGACGCGGCGAGCATTATCAACGCCATCGCCATCGGATGCCGCCACCAGCGGCGAACGGCCTGGCCGGACGCCCACCGCCACAGCGGGTCCTCATCCCGCCAGAACCAGCGCCGCAGAGGGCTCTCCGGGAGGGGCAAGGGGTCGGGACTCACGGCATCGGACATGGGCGGCTTCTCTTCGAGCAAGATGCGGTTGCCGGGAGCGCGGGTGTCCTCACCCGCATTGATTGATCATCTATTTATAAAGCGGGT
>JAPLSS010000180.1 GCA_026398515.1 Candidatus Sumerlaeota bacterium
TCGGGCTGGCGGCGCTGCAGGACCAGCATGGCAAGATCGACATCGGCGTGCAGATGGCCGGCTCGCTCCTGGCCACCGCCCCCGTCCTTCTCCTGTTCTTTCTCCTCCAGCGCCAGTTCATTTCCGGACTGACGATGGGCGCGGTGAAAGAGTGATGGAATTTCCGATTTTCGATTTGGGATTTTTTGATTGGGGCGTGGCAGCCGCGCCAGCGCATCGCATGGGGCGTGTCGAATCCTCACCCGCCTTTCCCCGCAAGACGAGACGAGCGTGAGCGAGTCGAGTCGAATCGAATCGAATCAAGTTGCCTCTCCTCTCATGGCAATCTTGACACGAACGAAGCTCGTTGATACATTGTACCTCCAATGAGTTCTCATGAAGGAGTCCTGCCATGGTCAAGCGACTGACAAAACACGGCAACAGCTACGCGCTGGTCATCGACCGGCCCATCATGGATCTGCTGGAGATGAATCCGGAGACGCTTCTACAGGTGACGACAGACGGAAAGTGCCTGGTCATCCGGCCGGCCTCGGAAGCGGATCGGGAGAGGCGTTTTCAGGAAGGGCTAAAGGAAGGGCATCGGCGCTTTGGCCGAATGTTGAAACGACTGGCGGATTGACACATGCCTGATTTTCTGAGCCTCGACGATGTGCTGCGGATCCATCGGGATGAGATCGAACACTATGGCGGCAGCCAAGGGATTCGCGATCAGGGCCTGCTGGAGTCAGCGCTAGCGATGCCCCAGGCAGGCTTCGGCGATCAGTATTTCCATGCCGACATCTACGAGATGGCCGCGGCGTACCTCTTTTCCATTGTCCAGAATCATCCGTTTCTGGATGGGAACAAGCGAACCGGGGCCATGTCGGCTCACGAGTTCCTGTGGCTCAACGAGGTCAGCCTTGAGCCGCGCGAAAAAGACTTCGAGAACCTCGTACGGAAGGTGGCCGAAGGGGCCGCAGGCAAGGCAGACTTAGCGGAGTTTCTGCGCAGCAATAGCCGGGAGTGACCGCCCTCACTTCATCGTCCGACGTCGCGATAAGGTTGGGCTGGAACTCGCCGGTCCCGCTCCGTGCCGGAAACCAACTAGTTTACTCCACCTTCGTCCGGCCCTCCAGCGCCTTCTTCAGCGTCCGCGCGTCCGCGTATTCCAGGCTGCCGCCCATCGGGACGCCCAGTCCGATGCGGGTGATCTTCTTCACGTGCGGCTCCAGCAGGCGCGACAGGTAAAGGGCGGTGGCTTCGCCCTCGACGCTGGGGTTTGTGGCAAGAATGATCTCCTGCACCGAGCCTTCCCGCGCCCGCTTCTCCAATGAGTCGATCCGCAAATCGCTCGCCGTGATCCCTTGCAGCGGCGAGAGGCAGCCGTCGAGCACGTGGTAGACGCCCTCGAACGCCTCGCTCTTCTCAAAGGCCACGATGTCCATCGGATCTTCAACGACGCAGACCACGTCGCTCCGCCGCCGTTCGTCGCGGCAGATGAGGCACGGATCGTCCTCGGTGATGTTGCCGCAGATCGAGCAGCGCCGGATGCGCTCGCGCATCGCGCGGATCGCCTCGGCCAGCGCCAGCGCGTCCTCTTTCGGCGCGCGCAGCAGGTGAAACGCCAGGCGCTCGGCCGTCTTGCGCCCGACGGAGGGAAGTTTGGTCAGATGGAGAATCAGCGTCTCCATCGCGCTGGCGGTTTTGGACATGGGATGCCCCAAGGATTGAGAGGTGAGCCGACGGGATGTAGGGAGTCCCGCCCTTAGGCGGAACGCATCGAATCGGGATCAGGGATCCGAACGGCCATTCCGCCTAAAGGCGGGACTC
>JAPLSS010000745.1 GCA_026398515.1 Candidatus Sumerlaeota bacterium
GAACGCCGCGACCGTCGTTTCGGGCAGCAGGTCGATCAGGCGGCCCTCCGGCCCGGGTTGGATGGTTGCCTGGCCGCCGACAAACCGCCCCGCCGCGGCCAGCAGCGCCGCTCCGGCCGCCAGGCTAAGGCTGAGACTCCACCGTCGCCAACGTTTCGTGCTCTTCATGGGCCGCCTCCGTTTGAATGGCAGATCGGGTCTTGAGTGGCGCAGGCTTTTCAGCCTGTGATCATGGGCATTCCGCGTTATTCGACTCTCCACAGGCTAGAAAGCCTGCGCCACTCAGCGGCGTGATGCGTATAGATGCCCCTATCCAAACACCCGATCGCGCTCTCGCTGATTCCACTCGA
This sequence comes from Candidatus Sumerlaeota bacterium, assembly GCA_026398515.1. Classification (GTDB taxonomy): domain Bacteria; phylum Sumerlaeota; class Sumerlaeia; order JAPLSS01; family JAPLSS01; genus JAPLSS01. The sequence continues at coordinate 351 of JAPLSS010000745.1, forward strand.
TCTTCTCCGCCGGAGTCATGCGCGAGAAATCCGGCGCCCCGTCGGGCCGGCGCGGAGCGTCCGCGGCCTTCGGCGCGCCCAGGCCCGGCGACGCCACGGCGGAACTCCGGTAGCTGATGATGTCCGTGGTCAGCCGCATGTCGTCTTCGAGCGAGCGTTTCGGCTTGAGGTTCAGCCCCTGCAGCACCCCGTGATACGCGCGCACAGCCTCCTCGGGCGAAACGACTCCATCGACGACGAGCCGCAGGAATTCGACGAACGCCAGCTGGTGCTCGGCGTTGTTGATCTTGCGGCCAAACAGCGCCACGCGCGCGCCGTACTTCTGCGCTTCGGCGATCAGCTTGAACGCGTCGTACGTCGTCCCCGCCGCGCCGCCCAGGACGCCAGGGATGAGCGTCGGGTCGTAGTTGACCAACTCCTCCATCGCCTTCGGGCCGTGGTAGACCATCTTGAGGAAGAGCGGCCGCCCGCGCTCGGTCACGCCGGCCAGCGCGCGCACGATGGCGTCGTTGACGAACTGGCCGATCTTCTCCGGCGCCACCGCCGACGGGACGTTCGGGTCGAACACTTCGAGAAAATAGCGAAAGCCCTTGGCTTCGGCTTCGAGGCGGAAACGCTTGAAGGCGTTGAGCGTCTCCAGGTCGCGCGCCGGGTCGTTGTTGAAGGTGATGGAATACAAGCCCAGGTTCGCGCCGAGAATCCGCTCCTCCGGCGCGCACTCGGCCTTTCCGCATTGAATGTGGTCGATGGTGGCCGTGCGGAAGGGCCGCGCCGGCTGCTGTGGAGAGACGCCGCCGCGCAGCACGTGGATGTCGGAGGTGTCGTTGGCGCGCGCGGCGGGCGTGACGTGGCTGGCGTCGAACAGGCGCTCCTGGATGGTCAGCTGCTCGTTCGACGAGGCCGACATGAGCATGATGTCGACGAGGCCTTGGGCGGTCACGTCGCGCATCGCCTGGCGGTATTCCTCCAGGCCGCGGAATCGCAGCTCTTGCGGATGCATTTCCGGCGACTGGCGGGGCCCGGTCGAGGCGATGCCGAAGGCCATGTCGGCGTCCTTCGCGTCGGCGAGGATGAACGTACGCGTGGCGTAGTTCCGCCGAATTTCGGCCAGTTTGCGGTCGAGGCTTTTTTCCATGAAGGGAGCGCTTTCGGGAAGAATGCGGTTTCGGGAAACTTCTGAAGGAAACGCGCCTTAACTCCTACTCCTTTGGACGCGGGAATGTCAATGCGCAAGGACTGCGGGCAATTTTCGATTTTGGATTTGAACGGCGTTCGGCGGCGGCATAGATTGTCACGACGACCGTTAGGGGATGCAAACTCGCGGCAGCGAAGGCAGCAATCTCAATCGCGGGTTTTGGCTTCGGCGGAGACTGTTGATCCGGCCTTCTCCATAGGGTATTGTGATATTCGATGAGCGATCTTGATGCCCACGAACGGGAAACGATTGCGGAACGCCTGCGCCAGCAGGCATTGCAGAACGCGATTCGAATTTCGCTTCACGCTCACCAAGAAATGGTTGACGAGGAAGTCTCTTATGGGGAGTTGCGCGAAGTTCTTTTGGCAGGACGGGTGCTTGAGAACTATCCGGAACACAAGCGCGGCGCTTGCTGTCTGGTTTGCGGCTGGACCGGCGAACGAAGATGCATCCACGCTGTCGGCGCCACCTCCCGGGAAACATGCATTGTCATAACGGTATATGAGCCCAAGCCGCCCAAATGGCCGACACCCTTTGAAAGAGGAAAAAACAAATGAAATGCAGTATTCAAGGATGCCCCGGGGAATACGAGGAGAAACTGATTGTTCACACAGTGAAGCGCCGGAATGACATCATGGTATTTAAAAACGTTCCGGCGGAGGTGTGTCACGTCTGCTCCGACATTCTCCTGACCTCAGAGACGGTTCAGCATCTTGAGAAGATGATTCTAGCCGGAGGCAAGCCGGAGAAAGTCGTCCCTCTCTACGAGTACGCATAGCCGAAATAGCGGCCTCGGCGATTTCTTCCGTTGAGTCGAACGTGATCAACAGCGGGGGGAATTATGCGGGAGTGGCATCACGAGGATTGGCCGTTCAGGATTAAGGTCCTGCGAGTGGGCAAGGAGAACCAGGCCGAGGAATGCCGGGGCGGCCTGGAGTCTGAAGTTGTTTGCGAGCGCCGCTTTGAGACGCCGGGCGAAACCGGCGGAAAGACGGCGCGTGAAGTGAATCGAAGAGCCGGTTGCCGGGAGCGCGGGGGGCCTCACCCGCTTCAACAATGAATCCCTTTTGATTGAAGCGGGTGAGGCGACCCGCGCTCCGGCAACCGATTTCAACTATGAAAGGCAAAGGAAACATGTTGAGAGAAGAAGGCCTTCTGAAACGCCATCCGGCCAATCCCATCATCAAGCCGGCGGACTTCCCGGGAACCGAGGCGATCTTCAATTGCGGCCAGACGATGTACGGGAAGAAGACGATCCTCCTGGTGTCGATCGTGTTCCGCAACGGCGCCGTGGAGACGCGAGTGGCCGAAAGCGACGACGGGCTGCGCTTCACCATCGCCGACAAGAGTCTCTTCGATTTCGCGGGCACGCCCTTCGAGCCGTACGCGAATCACCAGATCGACACGCGCGTCACCCGAATCGGCGACGCGTATTACATCGTCTTCCCCGGAGGAACGGGGCCGCTGGGGCCGGCGGGCATTCTCCTGCGCACGAAGGATTTCCAGACGTGTGAGCCGATGGAGATCATCTCGCTGCCGCCGAACCGCGTCCCGTGCCTGTTCCCGGAGAAGATCGGCGGGCAGTACGTGCGGATCGACCGTCCGGGGCACACCCCCGCCGGGCCGGGCGAGATGTGGATCTCCTACTCGCCGGATTTGATCCATTGGGGCAGGCACCGGCTGCTGACGCGCCCGTTCGCCCGATGGCAGAGCACAAAGATCGGCCCGACGCCTCCGATCAAAACCAGGGAAGGCTGGCTGATGCTGATCCACGGCGCGCGGACGACCTGCGCCGGCAATGTCTATTCGCTCGGCGCCGTGTTGATAGATCTGGAAGACCCGTCGCGGATCATCGGGCGGACGCGCAGTTGGATTCTTACGCCCGACGAGCCGTATGAGCTCATGGGGCGCACGCTGAACGTTGTGTTCGCCTGCGGCTGCATCCCGGATTACGAACAGGACCGGTTGCGCGTCTACTACGGCGGCGCCGACACCTGCATCGGCCTGGCCACGTGCAAGTTGAGCGACCTGGTGGCGCTGTGCCGCGAGGAGGCGTAAGTGGCGCAGGCTTTCCAGCCTGTCATTGCAGAATCCCCGTAAGACAAGACCCGCAGGCTGGAAAGCCTGCGCCAGTGCGCCCGGCAGTGTCTCGATCGGGGAGGTGGAAGTCTTCCTCGGGCCAAACGCCTAGGAGCCTGTCGGAAAACGGTCCGCGCCGGCGGGCCATTCTTGCCTTGACGATTTCATAGATGAGAAACAATGGCAACACTTTAGGTTATGATGGATTCCGAGGCCGTTTTTGCTCGTCGACAGGGCGTTGGGCGGCC
>JAPLSS010000942.1 GCA_026398515.1 Candidatus Sumerlaeota bacterium
GCATCGGCTACCTGCCCCAGCCCGCCGAGGACGGATTGGACGAGTCCATGGCCCGCCGTCTCGCGGACTACCTGCGCCGGGACAAAGCGCTGGCCGGCGCGTTTCGCGAAACGGGGTATTCCGGCGAGGTGGCCATGCAGCCGGCCGATGGCTATAGCGACATGGCCAACCGCCTCGATCACGAGCAGTTCGACCTGGCGTTCTGCCCGGCGGCGCTGTTCGCCACCAAGCGCGACAACTACAAGGCCATCCTGCAGGAGCGCCACCCCGGCGACATCGTCGACAGCCGCGGCGACCAGCCCGCGCGCCGCCAGGGGGTGATCTTCGTCGGCCCGACCAGCCCGCTGTTCCACGAGGAGGCGACCACCGCGACGCTGCGCCGCGTCCTGGCGGAAAGCGAGTTCGCCGTCCCCAGCGCGCACGACGCGGCCGGCCTTCTCTTTCCCATCCTGGCGCTGGCCGACGAGTTCGGCATCCCGCCCAAGCAGCTGCGCCTGCGCTTCTGCGGCTCGTCGCGCGAAGTGGTCAAGCACGTCGTCAGCGGCCTGGCCGAGATCGGCGCCTGCGATTCGGCGACGCTGGACCGCTGGCTGGCGGACCAGGCGCAGGGCCTGCCGCTGGGCTCCCTGGTCCGCGAACTGCCCATCCCCATGCGGCCCGTTCCGACGGACCCGGTGATCGTGCGCGGGTCGCTCGATCCCGCCTATTCGAAATTGGGCCAGGCCATGCAGGAGGCGCTCCAACGCTTCTTCCGCACGCGCGAGGCGGCCGGGTTCGGGCTGCTCCGCGCCCGCGACTCGTTCTACGACGCGCTGGGGCAGGACTTGGCGCGGTTGGAAGACCTGCGCGAACGCGGGCTGCGCGGCGCCGCCGGGACGCCGGCGCCGGCCGCCGAGACGCCGCCCGACCAGGGGGCGCGCCCATGAGAGCCGAGCGCTTCAATTGGCTCATCTACACGGCGAACGTCCTGTTCATGGTCTTCGCGCTGTCGATTCTGATTTGGCTTAAAAACCAGTTCGTCAAGGACGTCGAGCGGACCATGAAGGAGACGAGCGCGCTCTTTACCCGCTCCATCCTCGGCGATCCCGACAACCGGCACGTGCGGTTCGAGGAATGGGAGGAGCGCGCTCGAGGGGCTTCGCACTCGCAGTTCATCGAAGATCTCGTTCTCTCGAAGGTCGCGCAAGAGGACGGCAAGACGCGCGAGATCGTCGTCTATCCCTTCACGTACGCGGCGCGGCACGGGACGGCCAGCCCGTCGGAGGATCGGTCGCTTCGGCGCGTGATGTTGTCGGATTCCGAGGGGCCGTACGGGGCGCTGTACTTCGCGCTCAATCTCTCCTCGGTGCAGAGCGTGCGCATCGCGATCTGGACCCTGGCCGCCCTGCTGGCGCTGGCGTTGCTGGCGCTGAGCACGCGCCTGTGGACGCAGGAGCGCGCGCTGACGCAGACGACGGTCGAGTTGGAGGAGAAGCGCCGCCAACTGATCCGTCTGGAACGGCTGGCGCTGGCCGGCCAGCTGACCGCGAACATCTTCCACGACATCCGCAAGCCGGTCCTCAACATCCGCCACGAACTGGAGAGTTTGGGGGAGACGCTCGGCAACTTCGCCGGCGCCTCGAAGGGGCTGCGCAACATCGGCGACCAGGTGGACCTGTTCTTCACCATGCTGCGCGACCTGAGCCTGGAGCGGTTCGTGCGCGCGCAGGACGAAGCCGAATTCGTGGAGCTGCCGAAGACGGTCGAGCAGGCCTGCCGCCTGGTGCAATACGAGCGCGGCGCGGTGAAACTCACGCTGGAGTCTCCGCCCGCGCTGCCGCTGGTGCACGCCCCGCCGTATCGCCTGATCCAGGTCTTCTCGAACCTCGCGCTCAACGCCTACGAAGCGATGAGCGGCAAGGGCGAGCTGCGCATCGTGATGCGGCAGCGCGGCGACCGAATCGAGGTGGTGGTGGCCGACAGCGGGCCGGGCATTCCGCTGGAACTGCAATCGAAGATCTTCGCCCCTTTCTTCAGCACCAAGGCTGAAGGCGACGGCGCGGGCCTGGGCCTCTACATCTCGAGGCAAATCGTCGAGGAGCTCGGCGGCGACATCCGGCTCGACAGCAAGGACGGCCTCGGCGCCGCCTTCACCGTCTCCCTCCCCATCGCCGCCCCGCGCAAGTGAGCGGGCCTGCAATGGGAGGGTAAGCAGCGTAGGCGTTCCTGCCTGCGCGGTTCGCCGTGCGGTATTCGATCTCCACGCCTGAGGACGCTATGGAACTTCCAGCGGATTCACTCATCGCGGAGGACAAGGTCACCCGCTACCTGCTTGTGCCGCAACCCCGCGGCGACAAGTCGGCATTTCTGAAACGGGCCGGCTATTCCTTGGAGAGCCCCAGACGCCTTTGGGAGGACTTGCGCGCTCAGATCCTGCCCTTGGACGCCGTCCCTTTGGAGTCCAATGAGTTCGGCCAGTATTACGAAATCCGTGGCGCACTGAAGGGGCCGAATGGGGCCGCGCTCGCCGTAAGGACCATCTGGATGACCGAGCGCTTGACAGGCGTCACGAAATTCATCACTCTCATACCAGCGAGGCGTGAGATATTATGAGTCTGGAACTGTATGCCGACGTTGTGCTAACCCGAGACGTGCCCGCGTATCGACTCAAACGCGGCGACATCGTCAAACTGGTGGACCGCCACATCGCGCCCGATGGCACGGAAGGATATTCCATCGAAGTCTTCAACGCCGTCGGCGACACGATCGCCGTCACGGTCGTTCCCGCCTCTGCCCTGGAGCCGCTCACCGAGGACGAAATCCTCTGCGCCCGATTATTGAGCGCGGGATAGGCCGCGCACTTGGCGCGGAGCCTCCTGTCGGACTCCGGAACGCCCGCCCGCGCTGCCGCTGGTCCACGCCCCGCCCTATCGCCTGATCCAGGTTTTTTCGAACCCCGCGCTCCCGGCAACAACCCGTGCGAACTCACGGCAGCGGCTTCAACCGAATCGGCCGTTCGAACCGCTTGTCCAAGACGCCAGGGACGACGGTCGCGGGGCCGGTCCAAGGCTCGTAGCCCGGCGCGTCGATGTGGACCTGATATTCCCCCGGCGGCAGGTCAAGAACCTCGCGGCCGACGCGAGGCAGCGTCCACGCGGGAGAGGCATGTGACTTACAGGTCAGGACCTCTATACCCTCGGGGCCGTCGATGGCGACGACGGCTTCCATCGCCTCGCCCGTCGGCAGCCCGAGCAGTTGCGCCGACAGGCGCAGCCATCCGACCGGGCGCAGGATGAACGAGAAGCCCCGCAAACAACCCAGACCGAACGGATCCGGTGGAGGTTTGGGAGGATGTCAACGCGTTCGTCCGGGAACCGCGAACACTCTCGAGCCCGCCCCGGACGCGGTCTGTGAGCCAGCCTCGGCGAGGCGGGCCTACTCCGAGTTCGCCGCCGGCTCTTTGAGAGTCGGCGGGCCGGTGAGCCAGCCGAGGGAGGTCAGAAACTCATCGGCGGCTTTGAGGGTTTCGTAGTAATACTTGCCCCCGGCGTTCTTGGTGTTGAAGAACCCGTGCGGTTGGCCTTCGTAGATGCGGGTTTCGCAGCGCGCGCCGGCTTTCTCCATTTGTTCCTTGAAGGACTCCAGGGTCTTGACCGGGATCAGTTTGTCCTGCGAGCCGAGAAACACAATCGCCGGCGGATCGTCGGAACTGACGTTGTGGAATGGGGAGAATTCTTTGTAGCGATCGCCGACGCGCGCCGTGCCCCAGCCGCCGGGGCCGTTGTCGAAGACGGGGTTGAACAGAATCATCGCGTTCGACTTCGGCGAGACCGACAGGTCGTCCTGGGGGTCGTCGAGGCCTTCCGCCATGCCGACGAACGCGGCCAAATGCCCGCCGGCCGATCCGCCGGAGGAGGCGATGCGGTCGGGATCGATGCCCAACTCGTCGGCGCGGGAGCGCACCCAGCGCATGGCCGACTTGGCGTCCTCGACGCAGACCAGGGGCGGCTCCTTGGAAGCGCGGTCCAGCAGGCGGTATTCCACCAGCACGGCGACCATGCCGCGCGAGGCCAGGTACAGGGCGTGCTCGTTGAATTGCGAGGGACTGCCCCCGACCCATCCGCCGCCGTGAAAGAAAACGATGCACGGGCAAGTGTCCGTGGGCTCGTGGTCGTCGGGATCGACGACGTAGAGTTTCAAGGCGCGTCCTTCGACGGTCTTGTAGGTGAACTCGTTTCCCACGGGCTTCACCGGCGCCGGCTTGGATGCGGAGGATTTCGCCTTCGCGGCCTTGGCGGCTTTGGCCGGCGCCGCCGAGGCGGCGGGTCCGCCTGGCACTTGGCTGAATGCGGCGCAACACGCCATGATTCCAAACTGTCCGAGTCGCTGCCAGGTGTTGTGCATTCGTTGCTCTTTTCGTGGTCAGTGTGGTCACTTCTCCACGGTGATCACCGTCAGCGAATCGGGCGCGAGGGGGAACGTGGTCTGCCCTTCCGTCCCGACCGGGGCCACGTCCTTCAGTTCCGCCTTGTCGCTGTTCAGATCCGGCGACGACAGCGACACGGCAGCGGCCTTCTTGCCGCCGAAGCCGTCGATGGAAACGGCCGCCTCCATCGGCCCCTCGAGCATCGTCTTGTTGACGAGGAAGATAGTGGTCTTGGCACCGTCGGCGCTTTGGCAAGCCGTCGCGTAAATGGCGGGGTTCGACGACTTGCTGGGAAGGAGCTTCGACCCCGGCCCCATGTTCGAGGAATACAGCTTCATGACGTAGTACGAGGGCCGCGGCTCGTTGGTCTTGTAGTCCAGAATGCTGCGGGCGTTGAACCCACCCGTATAGCGCATGGGCCACTCGCACGCCATGTCCACGCCGGCCTTGAGATAGTCGCCGATCAGTTCCGCCATGATCAGCGCCGGCGCCATGCCGGCCTGCGTGGTCTTGCCGGCGTTCCACTCGGTCACAGCGATGGGAATCTCCCGGCCCAGCTCCTTGCGGAAGAACTCCTTCAGAGCGACGATCGGTTTGCCGGCGTTGGCGTCGGGGCCGAAGACGTTGGGAGAGTAACGATGGTAGACGGCGAAATCCATGTCGGCGCCGGCGATCCGGACCACGGTCGGCCACCAGGCGTCGCCCTTCGCTTCGCCCTTCGCCGCCGCGGCCGTCTTCAAGTCGTTCTTGCGCGCGCCGCGCTCCTTGGCGCGCTGGGCCTTGAGCTCGTCCGGCGTCAGTTTGTCGACCGGCACGACGTTGGCGGCGTCCTGCGGCCCGCACGCGCCGATTTGAATCGTCGGGTCGACCGCCTTCATCGCCTTGGAGAACTTGACGAAGGCCTCCGCATACTCGCGCGCCGTCGTCGGGAAGTACGTTCCGGCGAGATAGGTTTCGTTGCCGACCTCCCAGTACTTGACATTGTATCCTTTTTCCTTGTTGGCGTATTGCACCCACTCGGCCGCTTCCTTCACCACGGCGTCGATGTCGTTATGGACAAAGCCCGATTCGAGGTTGGCCATGAAGATCGGCTCGGCGCCGACCTCGCGGCACATCGTCATGAACTTGTCGCAGTCCAACTTATCCGGCCCTTCCTGGGACGGGAACTGCTTAATGTTGTCGAGTTTCTTGGTCTTCCAGTGATAATTGTCTCCCACTTCGCCGCCGGGGAAACGCATCAGCCGGCAAGGCATATCATGTAAGTATCTGGCAATCTTACCGTCCTTGAGCGAGGCGTCGTCCTCGATCCAGAACAGGGTGTTGACGCCGAAGAAGAGGGGGTTGATTGCGCGCAACGGGGTTGCGGCGTCGACCGTGATGCGACATTGAGTCATGGCTTTGAGATCCTCCGCTGTGGCTTTGCGCGCCGAGACGTCGTCGCAGTAACTCGCGCCGACCGCGGTTTCGCGCGCCTCGGTTTTTCCGCCGCCGAAGATCTGGAGGCGGACCTCCTTGTCGGCGCCGGCGCGGAAGATCACGCGGATCTCCTGCCAGTCCTTCGCGTCCGTGCAGATGCCGGCGGCCAGGGCTTGCCAGTCCATCGAGGCGATGCGCAGACTGGGGCGCAGAACGCCTTCCGTCTTGAACCAGGCGCTGGCGGCATAGGCGGCCTGGGGTTCGACGGGGATGATGAAGTCGTAGTGGAAGTTCTCCTTCTTGCCTTCGGCGGCGGGCGGCTCCGCCTCCTTCTTGTACCTCAGGCACTTGCCGCCGTTGCGGCCTTGGCCGTCGACGATGGAGTAGCATGGGCCTTTGGACGCGCCGCCTTCTTTGGCGGCGGGCTGTTCGAAGCCGCCGTTGGGGATGAGGTTCCCACCCGGCTCCGCCGCTTGGGCGGCGACGAAGGCGATCCACGGAACCGCGCAAAACGCCAAGAAGACCATCCTCATGTTTGTCCCTTCCTTCGAATCGCACAGGGATTCGGGGTAAAGTTTAAGATTCAGCGATGCATACCTCAGCCGAGCCGACAAGACAACGGATTCTTTGAGACAAGAGAAAACCCAACTGGTGCCGCAATGCTCTCTTTCTGCCTCTTCCGCGGGTTCCGCGGGTCTGAATGGCCGTTTCCCAACTGAACCGCTGCCAGCCGTCCGGCCTGTGCCGCTGCTAGCGCCAATTGGGACATCGCGCAGGCTGGAAAGCCCGCGCCACTCTAGCGATACGGCGACCAGTAGTTGCGCGGGTCGGTTTTCATGACATAGCGGCGGCGCGGGAGAGGAAGCGGGTCCTGCGCGCGCAACGTCCAGGCCAACAGTTCCGCCGTCATTTCATGCTGGATCGCCGCGGCTTGCGGTTTTCCATAGAGGTCCTGCAATTCCGCCGGGTCCTTGGAGATGTTGTACAATTGTCCGCGCCCCTGCATGTCGACGACCAGCTTCCAATCGCCGCGGCGCAGCATGCGCATCGTCCCGCTTTGCGTCCAGCTGTTGAGGCAATCGTAGCCGACATTGGGATTCAGCGCCCCTTCTGTCACCGGATCGAGCGTGTCGTCTTCCGTGTAATGCAATCCGCCGAACCCCTGCTCGGCGTACACGCTGGCGAACTCCTCGGCCGGATATTCGCCGCCGGCCACGAGCGGCCACAGGCTTCGGCCCTGCACGCCGTTGGGCAAAGGAACGCCGACCGCCTCGCACAACGTCGGCATGATGTCGACGAGCGAAACATGGGCGGGGTGCGCGTCGCGCCGGGCGCCGATCCCGGGTCCGGCGATGAGCAGGGGAATCCGCATCAGAAACTCGTTCATTTCCGGCCCCTTGCGCATCAGGCCGTATTCGCCGCAGAAGTCGCCGTGATCGGAGAGGAACACGAAGATGGTGTTCTCGCGCAGGCCGCGCGCTTCGAGAAACTCGACAAAGCGCCGGAACTGGTCGTCGATCATCCGCAGCATGCCGAGGTAGTTGGAGCGCGCCCGCGGCAACTCGCCGTCGAAGTTGGAGAACGCGTTCAGGAACTGTCGTCGGTTAAAGCGCCACTTGAACCCTCTTGATTCGAGCGTTTCCGGGCCGGCGAGGGGGTTCGGCAGCGACTCCGGCGGGAACATCTCGAAGTAGGGCTTCGGGACTTGAAACGGATTGTGCGGCTCGGCGAACGTCAGCCAGAGGAAGAAGGGGCGGTCTGGGAGGGTCTCGATCCACCGCATCGCGCTGGAGACGGCGCGATACGGCGCCTGGCATTCGACGGGGAAGGGCGTCGGCACGAGGTGCGTGCGATGGCCGCGCTCCCGCATATATTGGTCGAACGCCTTCTCGATCTCGGTGCGGTTGGGATTTTCTCCACCCGTGTGGCCGGCGGCGAACCAGTGATCGACGCGATCGGGCTTCAGGTGCGAGTGGTTTTTGCCGCAGACGGCCGTGACGTAGCCCTGTTCTTTCAACACATCGACGATGTCTTTCTCATAGGTGGCATCCGGGACATTGTGATTGCTGCGCACGCGCGTGGCTGAGGGCCAACGCCCGGTCAGCAAACTAATGCGCGCGGCTACGCAGATCGGCGCGGCGGTGTAAGCGCGGTTGAACCACACGCCCTGGCGCGCCAGGCCGTCCAGGAACGGCGTGGTGTCGAGTTCGAACCCCTCGCGCCGACAAAACCGCGCCTGTTGCTGGTCGGTCATCATAATGACGATGTTCGGGCGGTTGCTCATGAGTAGCGCTCCGAGAACAGAGATCAGATAGGGCGCGTACGCCGCGCGGGCCGCAACGCTCGGGATAGCAAATAGAAAGCCAACGCCAGCCAGAGCAAGTTCTGAAAGCCGGCGATCATGGATATATTTTCCGCCAAGCCGCCGAAAACCACGCCCGCTATGTTCGCTCCGAAATCCCGGTCCGGCTCCGCGCTCTCTTTGAAGCAGGCGGCGAATATGACTCCGGCGAAGAAGATCGGAAGGAACGCCAACAAACATGAGGCCACCGTCTTGACCGGCGCCGGCAAGCCAAGGAACACGCCCGGATCGACAATGATATTCAGGACCAGGGACGCGGCCAAGGCGCCATAGTGCCACATCAACTGCTTGGGGCGAATCAGGAGAACATAGAGGTTGCTTAAAAGTATCATTACCAGAATAGCGAAGAACACAATGGAGTTGACCACCCACGTGGCGCCAAACAACAGCGCCATGTGAACCACGCTGCGGGTTTCGAGCAGCATGAAGCCGGCGCCGAGAAAGAACATGACCCAGTTGAACCGCCGCAGCCGCAACGCGCCCCGAGGAGCGAAGCCGGCCAGGACAAGCAGCGACAGGACGGCGATCACCGCCATCCCGCGAAGGCTTAGCCCAGGGATCGCGCGGCCCTTGAGATACAGAAACGGCCAGCTGTCGTCGGGAATGATGTCGGCCGCGCTCGAAGGACTGACCGCGGCCGGGGTGATCCGCGCCATCTCCCCGACGAGTCGATCGGCGGGAGGGCTTGGGCCAAAACCGGTCCCCTCGGCATGGGTGATGAAGTTGGTCCGAGGAATCCAATAGCTCCCTTGCGTCTGGAAAGCGTGTTCCAGCCGATCCGTGTCGCCGACGAGGATCATGGCAAAGCCCCCGGTGGCGCCCTCGGGAATCGTTTCACAATAGGGGAACAAAATCACCAGCGGCTCTCGCCCGAAGACCTCGCGAGCCATCTCGACGAGGCGGGAAATGATCCATCCCTGGCGGTAGTAGTTATACATCACGAAGACGCCGTCGTCTCTCAGGCGCGCCTTCACGTCCGAAAAGGCTTGGCGGGTAAAGAGAAAACTCTCGAGGCGAACACTGGAATATCCGGAATGTAGCACTAATGAATCCACCAATGCATACACGACCAAATCATACTTTTGGCCGCTCTTCTTGAGGAAGCTTCGGCCGTCGTCCAGATGAATCCGCACGCGGGGATCTTGATATGGACGATTGGGATGGAAGCGCTCCCCCAACTCATAAATCACCGGATCGATCTCCACCGCATCGACGCGCTCGACGCCGGCCTGCAGCGCGGCGGCCACATCATTTCCCGCTCCGGCGCCGATCATCAGCGCGTCCCGAATGGGTGGCCGCCCTGCGTCGCGGCTGAGGGAATACGGAAGCGCGTAAGCCAGGCCCTTCGCGCCGATGTCGACCATCTGCTGATGTCCGATGTCATTGACCGCGATGGTCTTCTTCTCGGGGGAGTAATTGATGCGATAATAAGGGGACCACAGGGTTTGTCGATCATCCGCGGCCGCGCTCGGCGCGACGCGGGCCGCGAGCCGCTTCAGCCAGGGGGCCAGCGGATTGCGCGAATCGCTCAACGCGCCCCACTGGGCCAAGCTCACGAAGAGAATCGTCGCCACGATGCAAACCCCGTTCCCCGCGCGCCGCCACCGCTCGCCCGTCAGGAAAAAGCCGCAGCCGGCCAGGCTGACGGCGAACCACCAGAAGGGCGAAAGACGAAAGACGGACACCAACGCGAACCCCACGATGCCCGCCAAACTCCCCAGGATGTTGATCGTGTAGGCGTGGACGCGGTTCGGGATCCGGTCGAGGCCGCGGCCCATCGTCTGTCCGAGGCCGAGGAAGATCAGGGCGACCAACAGAAAAAAGACCCCCGCGATGGCCTCCATGGGGACGACAATGCTGGCCAGATCCGGATGTCGAAACTCCGCGCCGAAGAAGACCAGCTGGGGCGACAGTTGATTCCCCAGATTCACGACGAGTTGCGGCAAGCGCGCATAAAGAAGTCTTGTCCCCACCGCGGCGGCCGCCGCCGCCAAGGTCAAGAGAGGCGTCCAATTGATGAAGTCGACTTTGCGCGACGCGGTCAGACAACCCGTCGACAAGCCCAGGAACGAGGCCAATAGGACGACATTCGTGAAAAACGTCAGGAACACCACGTAGGAGCCGAACCAGCGGATGCAGGCCAACTCGAAGAACAGGGCCAGGAAACTGATGCTGAATAGACGGATATGGCTTGGCGGCATTCTCACCCGACGCGTTCCTTGGCGGCCATGGCGGTTGCGCCCATTCAAACAACCCTTTCCCGCCGGATGCAACGTCAAATCCGATCTCAATGAGAAGGGAAGGGCCTTCCTCGCGGAATTTCCGCTTCCTCGCGTTCTTCCGCCAATGGTAGTCTCGCCTTCATGGACGAAACCCGCCAAACGCGCCCCCGCCGGGAGAAGGGCCGGTGGCTTGCCCCGTTGGAGCTCAGCAAGGCGCCGCTGATCGCCCTGGTCGCGCTGACCGGCGTGGCGGGATTCCTCCTCGCCCGCGGCGGCGGCGTCGATGCGCGAAAACTGGTGTGGGCCCTGCTCGGCCTGTCGCTCACCGCCGCCGGGGCCAACGCGTTCAACCAGGCGCTGGAGGTCGAGGCCGACCGGCGCATGCGCCGCACGCGCGAGCGCCCGCTTCCCTCCGGGCGCTTGGGGCGGCGCGGCGCGCTGGCGTGGGCCGCGGGAGCGTTGGCCGCGGGCATCGCGATCCTGGCCCTGCGCGCCAACTGGCTCACGGCGGCGCTGGGATTGCTGGCGGCGGACCTGTATCTCCTCGTCTACACGCCGCTGAAGGCGCGCACGCCCCTGTCGGCGCAGGCGGGCGCGCTGGTCGGAGCGATCCCGCCGATGATGGGCTGGGCCGCGGTGGCGGGGCGCGTCGAGCTGGGCGCCTGGATTCTCGGCGCGACGCTGTTCGTCTGGCAGGCGCCGCATTTTCTGGCGTTGGCCTGGCTGCGCCGCGGCGACTATCGGCGCGCGGGGTTCCGCGCGCTGCCGGCGGTCGATCGCGCGGGCCACGCGACGTTCGACCTGATCCTGCTGTATGGGCTGGCGCTGATTCCCGCCGGCTTGAGCGCCGCGCTGGCCGGGTTGGCCGGCTCGGTCTACGGGGTTGGCAGCCTGCTGCTGGGCGCCCTGTTCGCGGCGGCGAGTCTGCGGGCGTATCGGCGCCGCACCCGCCGCAACGTGCGCCGGTTGTTCTGGGCCGGCCTGGTGTATCTTCCCCTCCTGCTCGGGCTGATGGTCGCCGACCGCCCCCATTCGCCGGCCCACGCGCGCTCGGCAACCGCGGCTCGATAGAAACCGCAATCCCCTGCCCTCACATGGATTGGCGTGGCTGGCGGCGTAGGCTTTCCAGCCTGCGTGGCAAGGAATCCAGATCCGACAACACGCAAGCTGGAAAGCCTGCGCCACAAACCACGCGTTCCAATTCTTTATGCGAAGAAACGCGGGACAGATTCCAGGAGGGCCGCCGCGCCGGCTTATTTGGGGTTCTGCTTCGCCGAGGCGGGATGGGCGACGACCTGCTGGCGGAATCCCATCAACTCGTTGATCCGCAGCGCAATCGAAATCAGGAACTTCGTCAGGCGGGGAACGCGCTCCGGCTTCCACCGCGAAATGGCCACCGCCACGCTCAGCGCCCCCTGCATCCGCCCGACATGGTCGCGAACCGGCACGGCGATGCGGCGGCTGCGCCGCTGCGGTTGGTTGAACTCCTTGCCTTCGTCGACCATGTAGCCCTGTTCGCGGATCCGCGCCAGGACCGCCGGCAGCTTGCGCGGCCCGAAGACCATGCGCGGGGCGTTTGGATCGTTCGAATTCGGCAGAACGGCTTCGAGCCGCCGTTCGCTCAACCCGGCCAGCAACACCAGGCCGGCCGAGTCGTAGAACGGGGCGCGATGGCCGCCGACGTTGAGCGTGTGAACCGACTCCTCGCCCTCGACCTTGTCGATGACCACCAACCGGTCGGCTTCCAGCACCGACAACTCCACCGTCTCTTTCGTGCGGTCGAAAATGTCCTGCAAGTGCGGGTGGGCGACCGCGCGCAGGTCCAGGCCGGCCAGCGCCGTGCCTGCCAGCAGCAGGATCTCGGGGCCGAGGCGATAGCGCCCGTCGTCGGGGTTCTTGACCACGAACCGCCGTTTCTCCAACACGCTGATCAGGCGATAGGCGCTCGCCGGGGGAATGTTCAACGCCTTGGCCATTTCGGCCACGGCCGCCCCTTCCCGCCGCCGCTGGAGAAAACTGAGCAACTTCAACCCCCGGTCCAACGCGGGCGCGCCGGGCTTGGCGGAGGGCGGCGGAACAGCGGGGACGGGGGTCTCGCTGGATGAGATCATCAACCCAACTCCCAAGAACCAGATTGCGGAGATTTCGGCTCCGATTCCAAACAACCGCCTCGCGCGACGGCGTCGAATTCCTCGACGCTTCGTGAGAAATGCGCTTTACATGGGTACGCCATTTGCGCTATTTTCAAGCATGATCAGGCGCTATCATATTTGAGAGAATCGCGCCTGGCAAGAAGAAAATCAGGAAAGCGAGGTCACGGGCGCCGGCGCAGGGCAGAGCATCCCGAGAATGAGGGGATCAGGCCGGCGCGCCCAGGGGCATGAACTTAGCCAGTTTCCGACGCCGCATCCGGTTCATCCGCCGATTGCTCACGGTTGTCTTGTTGTTCTTCTTTACCGTAATCGCTTCGATGGCCTTCGTGAACATCGACGAGCGCTACTACGCCTCGGGCGTCATCCGCCCGAAGCTCGTCTATTCCGTCTTCGCCAGCGCCAACGCGTTCGTGAAGGAGCAGACGGTCGACGAGGGGGCGTTCGTCCACGAGGGCGATCTGCTGTATCGTCTCGACGATTGGGATCTGCGGAAGCGAAAAGTGGAATTGGACAACGAGCGGCGCGAACTGGCGGCGCAGATCAAGCTCCAGGAGGTCAACGTCGCCCGCGCCACCGACGACACGCTGCCGCAGTGGCTGCGCACGCCGGAAATCGACGTGGGCCAGTCGCAGAAGCAAGTGGATGAGCGTCAGCGCGAAGTCGATCGTTTGGAGAAACTGATTGACCAAGGGGCTGCCAGCGAACTCGAGGTCGATCGCGCGAGACTGGAACTGCAGGCCTCCTTGGCCGAACAGCAGCGAAATCAGAAGAAACAGGAACTGATGGACGAGGGGTTCGCCGAGCGGGCCGTCGCCGCCGCCCAGGCCCAGGCCGACATCCTTCGGGCCCGGCTCCAGTCGATCGACGCGGACGAGGAAGCGCTGCAAGAGGACTTCGCGCGCCGCGAAATCCGCGCCCCCGTGGCCAGCACCGTCACCCTGGCCATGTCCGACCTCGGCGAGCCGGTCAAGGAAGGCCAGGAGATGATGCATTTGTATTCCGGGGAGGAGATCG
>JAPLSS010000616.1 GCA_026398515.1 Candidatus Sumerlaeota bacterium
TCCGCACCAGGTGGTGCGCAACACCGGGCATCCCCGGAGATGTACACCACCTGGTGCGAGGTCCAATCCGCCGTCCGGGTGAGATCAACATTGAACCCACCACAGCGGCGTTGTTCTCACCAATGGATTCTGGACCCCTGCCGTAGCAGAGGCGCAGAATCCCGGCGGGGCTAATGAGCCACCGCCAATTCCCGTCGGGGGACGGCGATTATCGTCCCCCAAGGCCGCCATCCCTCCAGAGCGAGGGAATCAATCTTGCTCTGGAGGAGGCGATACGAAGAGGAAGATATGACCTTCCTCGTATCGCCTCGGCGGAGGGAAATCTGGAAATCCATGATTCCCTCCTCTCGTTAAAGAGCCTGTCTGGAAGCGGACTCACCAACGCCGCTAGGACCCTGCCCATTTCGGCAGGGAATCTCCCTAGGCGGATCGCCGCTCTCCTCTTAGAACTTCGGTTGTTCAGCAAATATACGAACAAATCCTGTGGAGGCATTCGTATGGAAGCCGAACAAATGGAAATCCTAGAGGAATTAAAGCGCGAACGCGACGCCCGAATTGTCGCCCATAATAGGCGGCAGGATCGCCGTGAATTGAAATTGCGGAATAAGGCGATTCGCGTTCGCAGCAAGAAAGCGCTCCGCCAATGGATTCAGAGGAATAAATCAGCGGAGCACGAGCGCTTGCGCGCTTACCGAGCCACTCTTCCCGGCTTCTTGAGCGGTTTACTATCAAACGCTAAGAAGCGGGGGAAGGATTGCACGATTGAGCTTCCTGACTTGGTGCGGCTCTGGGAAGCTCAGGGCGGCAAATGCGCGCTTTCCGGCGTGCCGATGAATCAATCGCCAGGGAATCCATTCAAGGCTTCCTTGGATCGAATTGATTCCGATCTTGGCTACCACGTCAGCAATATTCAATTCATCTGCGCGCCGCTCCAATTCCTGAAGGGGCGACTTACGATGGAACAGTTGCTGACGTGGTGCCGCCTGATCCTGCGGCACACTGGGAAGTGAGACCCGAAGCTGGCGTAGAAGCCGCGAATCGGGCTTACCAACGCCAAGTGGACCCCGCACAGTGCGAGGGATTGGGGGCCTAGCGGGTGAGAACCGGATTGCAGCCGGTCCCACCAACGCCACTAAGACCCCACCTTGTGGTGAGGTCTAAGTGGCTCCCCCGGGAATTTGGAGGCCGGTACTCGCCTATGCTTCTAGGCCCAGCCCCCGGGGATGAAACGGACTAGCGGCGGTTGCGGAGAGCGAAGAACTCCTCCGCCGTCGGGCGCTCGGCCGGGGTGACGGGCTCGCCCGTGACCTCGTTGAAGAGCCGCTTCGACTTGGAGAGGTTCGGGCAGCCCGAGTGGACGGGGACGTTCAGGCCCTTTCCGCACGCGCGGCACACCGCCCCCTTCCAACGGGGGTCGGCCTGCGCCGTCTGCGCCCTGAACATCCCCATCACGTCGTCCTCGACGGGCGCGGGCTGGGTGGCGATGAACGCCGCCATGAGCTTCTCCATCCTCTCGTCCGTCTTGGCCTGCATGGCGAAGAGCTGGGAGAGGGCCTGGGCGACGGTGATCTTGGTAGCCATTTGAATGACTCCATTTCTGGCAGCCGACTCCCGGCCTTTCAGGGACGTTCCTGAGCACGGACCGGGAGCCTAGCGGGGCAGAACGTAGATAGAATACGCTCGCCCAATC
>JAPLSS010000743.1 GCA_026398515.1 Candidatus Sumerlaeota bacterium
CATTTCCATGCGTCCGAGATCCGTAGCGGCCGACAGGGGTTTTGGAGGAGGGTTCCCTCTGCCACACGTGATACCATCCTTTCCGAAATCCGTGCAGCAATTCTGCGAGCACCCGACCCAAGCCGTATCCTCTACGCTGCGGTAGTCGAGAAGGACAATGAGTTGTGGGGGGAGAGGGCCGTCGAAGCAGCTACAGAACAGCTTTGTAGGCGGTTCGACATCTTCCTGCAACGGAAGTATCATGACGAACATGATGCTCAACGGGGTTTGATCGTTTTCTCTGAGGGGAGATTCGACGCTCGCGCCAAGATATGGGTTACCGGGTTCCACCAACGAGGGACCCAATGGGGTGCGATTACCAATCTGGCGGACATACCTTACTTCGCAAGCAGCTGCGAATCACGGCTCCTGCAAGTGGCTGACTTTGTGGCACACGGAATCTGGCTCTTGTACGAGAGACGAGATGCAGGGCTGATTGGTTCCTTGATACCCTATTTCGATAACGCTCACGGCATCCTCCACGGTCTGGTCCATGTGCGTCGAGATCGCCTCATGCCTTGTGATTGCCCAGCATGTGTAAGCCGCAGGCACGCTGGTGACTTCGGCACATGGCTGTAAGAGTGAGCTAAGAAGAGGGCCAATGGCCGTATTGAACACGACCAGTAGAGCCGCAATTACAGGGACGGTCTACCTAATTCCAGAAACAATAAAGTCATAGCAACTGTCGTCGGGCCGCAGGAGTCCATCCGGCTCCCTGCCCACCTCCCCGCCCCTAATGATTTCGTTCCCCTAAGACCCCGCAAGTTCCCCGTAGGGAATTGACTCCACGCCCCGTCCGCGCTATCCTATCTTCGGATAAAGCTCGCCGGCGGAAGGTCCCCCCGGCAGCAGGCGCCGAGGCAAATCGAAAAAACATGAAAATGACAAAACGAACCCAATTCCTTCCGCGCCAACCCTTAGAGATCAACGATCCGCGCAAATTCGTCGCCGGCAAACGAACCCAATTTCCCCCTCGCTTTGGCTTCGTTTCCCCCACGCCGAACCGGCGCCCCGGCGGTTCAACCCCAAAGGGAGCGGACGTGCGCATAGGGCAGGATGCGCTCATCGGCGGTAATCAGCGTGAGGCGGTGGAGGCGGGCGGTGGCCACGATCATCTGGTCCGCGGGATCGCGGTGGAATTCGCCGGGGAGATGGTTGGATTCATGCGCGATGTCGACCGTCAGCGGCAGCAGTTGGATGAAGGGCTCCCGGATGGCCGAGGCGAACCAATGACGGATCGGAGAAGAGAGCTTCAACTTGCCCAGGCTTTCCTTCCGGCTCGCCTCCCAGACGCTGATGACCGACAGCGCAAACGGCAGATTCCCCGGCTTGAGGAGTTCGCGGCGCACCACGGCGGGCAGGGTTTCCGGGTTGTCCATCGCCCAGATCCAGACATGGGTGTCCAAAAGGTACTTCACCGGGCGGCCTCCCATTCCTCATCGCCCAGGGGCTCATCGAAATCGGGCGCGAGATACGCCACCGACCCTTTCAACGACCCCCAGAACCGGCGGGGGTCCGCCTGCCCTTCGACCGGCGGCGAAGTCACAATGGCGACCACCTTGCCGCGATTCGTGATCTCCACCGTCTGGGAGCGCGCGGCGACATCCCGGACAATCTGGGTGCACTTGCTCTTGAATTCGCTGACCGAGATCTTCATGGCCATGTTTCCTGTCCATCTGGGCATACTCTATGACTATTCGGGGGCGAAGTCAACCGCGATGAGGGAATGGAATCCTGTTGAAAAAGCGGCCTTTGTCGGAGCGCGGGTCGGAAATGCGGCATCACAACACATTCCCTGTCGCGCTGCGTTGCGTGCGGATCATGTCGCCGCCGCTGATCGTGCCGTTCGAGGGGTCGTAGTCCAGGGAGGGATTCCACAGTTTGTCGGGGCCGACGCATTCCAGGCGCCAGTCCCCGCTCCATTGCGCGGCCTGAGGCGGGTAGCGTTTCTGGAAGATGGAGAACGTCTTGGCCTTCTCAATCATCTCGGGGATGTTCTCGTAACCGTAGCGCATCCAGATCTCGCCGGGGAAATACTGGGCCTTGTCCCAATTGCCGCCGAACGGGCAGACGATCGCGCTGCTCGATAGGTACGCCACCGGTGTGCTCAACACATCCGGCACGTACCACCACTTCAACTCCGATCCCTGAATCTGCGGCGGGCCGCCGGCGAAGCCGGGCGAGCGCATCGGGGGATAGTCCGGATAGTCGACGCGGTAGGCTTCGAGCGCCGTGGCCACTGTCCGCAGGTCGTTGCGCGCGCGGGCGACCTTGGCGCGCGTCTGGGCTTCGAGGAAATTGGGCACGGCGATCGCCGCCAGGATCGCGATGATGGCGACCACGATCAGGAGTTCGATGAGCGTGAAGGCGCGCTTCATGAGACGAAACAACCTTGTATGGGAGTAAGATGAGAAGACAACGGCAGGCGCCTGACCGCTTCCAAGCGGGCGGGATTGTGCTAAAGCGGTTATGCCAAGGCAAGGGGAATTCGCGCGCCGGCGCCTCGCCGACGAGGGAGGGGCCGTGCCGCCGTCGGAACAGCCGGCGAGACGCCGGCGCTACTCTTCGGCAAGAATCTCAAGTATTTCGACGTCACCGTGCTCGGCCATCTCTTCCACGCGGCCGCAGCGCGGGCAGACGAACATGTGGCCAAGCAAATCCTCATGGCGCACGATGGATTCGCCCCCGCAGCCGGGACAGGCGAAGCGCTGTTCGATGGATTCGACCTCCAATCGCGCGCCCTCCAGCGCGGTCCCTTGGGCAAGCATGTCGAACGCCTGGCGGAAGGCGTCCTCGGAAAACACCTCCCCCAGGCGGATGCGAATGGATCGAACACGCGCCGCCTTCTCCTCGGCGAGACGCGCTTCGACGGTTTGAATCAGCGATTGGATAATGGACAGTTCATGCATCGCGGGAACGCTTTCTTCCCTTGCTGCGCGAAGCGCTTTGCGCAACTGCCAGTCGCGTTATCGCGTCGCGGCAATTCGCGCCAGACTCCGGATTCGCTCCAGCGCCTCGGGAATCGCCCGCCGCACGCGCTCCGACAAGCCTTCCCCCACCCCGAAATCCTCTCCGACGATTTCAACAACCGTCGCCTCGGGCGCAGCGCCATACAACTCCTTCGCCAGCGCCAGCAAGGTGGCCGGCGCGCAATGATGCGTGAGCGCCGCCGCTTCGTCGCGCGTCGGTTCGACGCGCTGGCAACGCACGCTCCCCGGCGCGCCTTCGGTTCCCGCATCGACGAAAATCACTCGACGAGACCGCTGAATATCCTCGGCCAGCTCCGGCGTCAACTGCTGCGCCTCGATGACCTTGATCTGGTCGGAGATGTCGGATTCCCGCACGGCGCGCGCCACCGCCCACCCCACGCCGTCATCGCGGCGCAACAGGTTGCCCCAGGCGAGGAGAAGAACTTCGGCGGACGGCATGGACGGGGTGGACGACATGGACGACATGGACGGAGTGGACGGCATGAACGACATGGACGAAGCGGGCCGGCCAGAAAGGTCCATTCCGTCCATGTCGTCCACTTTGTCCACTCCGTCCATTCCATCCATGTTTTCCATGCCGTCCGTGCCTGTCCTACGACCGCTCTCTTTCGTCCAGCGTCTTCCCCGCCGCGTCGACCAGCCGCACCCGCAGCGGCATGCGGCCCAGCGCGTGAGTCGAGCAGCTCAAGCACGGATCGTAACAGCGAATCACCGCCTCGACGCGGTTGAGCATCCCCTCGGGGATCTCCGGGCCGCGGATGAAATGCCGGGCCGCCTGTTCGATGGCGCGGTTCATCGCCAGGTTGTTGTGGCCGGTGGCGATGACCAGGTTCGCCCAGGTCATCAGGCCGTTGCGGTCGATGCGGTAATGATGGAAGAGCGTGCCGCGCGGCGCCTCGCAGGCCCCGACACCTTCATAGCAGTTCGGCTCGGCGAACGCGCGGACGTGCTCGTTCAGATTGTCCGGGTCGTTGCAGCGCTCTTCGATCTTCTCCAAGCCGTACAGGATCTCGATCAGCCGCGCGTAGTGATAATGGAAGCTGCTGAGAACCGCGCCCTGGCGCAACGCGCGAAAGCCCTCCAGCGCTTCGTCGGCCCGCGGGGTGCCGCAATGGTCGGCGATGTTCAGGCGCGCCAGCGGCCCGACGCGGTACATCCCCTGGGGATAACCCAGCGGTTTGTAATACGGGGACTTCAAGTAACTGAATGGTTCAACCGCCTCGCCGATGTAGTCCATGTAATCCGGCGGTTCGACCTGATCGATGACCATCCTTCGGTCCTGGTCGACGATGCGCAGTTTGCCGTCGTAGAACTGTAAGCCGCCGCTGGGAGTGACCAGGCCCATGAACAGCGACGGGAAGTTGCCGAACGATTCGATTTCCTCGGCGAACCGCCCGTAGGTGTCGCGATGCCAGTCGAGCGTGCGCTGCGCGATATCGAGCGCCTCGGGCATGCGTTCCAGAATGTGGTCGCGCACCTCGGCGGTCAGCGGCGACATGACCCCGCCCGGCACGGCCCAAACCGGATGAATGCGCTTGCCGCCGAGCCATTCGATGATCTGCTGGCCGAACTGGCGCAGCCGGATGCCGTCGCGCGCCAGTTGCGGGTTGGCCTTCACCACGCCGAACAGGTTGCGCGCCGCCGGGTCGGAATCCATCCCCAGCAGCAGATCGGGCGAGGAGAGGTGGAAGAAACTCAGCGCGTGCGACTGGACCATCTGGGCCATGTTCATCATGCGCCGCAGGTGTTCGGCCGTCTCGGGGATGCGCACGGCCAGCAACTGGTCGCACGCCTTGGCCGAGGCGATCAGGTGGGCCACCGGGCAGATGCCGCAGATGCGCGCCATGATGGAGGGCATTTCGTGGAACGGGCGGCCTTCGACGAATTTCTCGAAGCCGCGGAACTGGGTGACGTGGAACAGGGCGGTGTCGACCTCGCCATCGTCGCGCAGCCGAATCGTGATGGCCGCGTGGCCCTCGATGCGCGTCACCGGATCGATCGCAATGTCGCGTGGCATACTCGTCATCCATTCGTTCAGATACCGCGGCAATTTGATTAGAGGTAGAGTAGAGCGCAGGCGCGGGTGTGTTTAGGTCAGCGGCTTCCGGTGTGTCGACCGTTTCCGGTGGCGTGGCAAAGAGCCGTCGGACCCTGCATCCCGTTTCCTGCGCCCCCTCATCGAACCGTGCGTGCGGTTTTC
>JAPLSS010000252.1 GCA_026398515.1 Candidatus Sumerlaeota bacterium
CGCATCGGGGTAGGAGAACCATTGCGGACGTGGCCGTCCGCGCCCCCAGAAACCGCAAGACCGCCTAAAGGCGGGACTACGAACTCAACCGCTCGCTCCGCGTTTCTCCCAATACTCAATAAACTGGCCGGGCGAGAGCACGGAAACGCCATGGCGCAATCGGGAGGGGAAATGCTTCAGGTTCCCTGTTACAAGACAGACGTCCTGCCCGGCAAGGGCAACTTCCAAGAAGGCCTTATCATCAGGATCCGGCAGAGACAGAGGCAGCGGCGACGAGGGGCATTGGATGGCCGAACCCGCGATGTGGTCCAGCAAGACGTCAATCTTCGCCGCATCGATGCCAAAGCGAGGGCGCCGGAGCACGTCTTCGTACTCGAAGAGGATTCGCGCGTCGACGCAGAGCGTCACGTCGCCCGACGTCAAGGATCGGACGATCCCGCCGCATGTCCCTGAGGGAGTGAGGAGCCCGGCGACCAGCGCGTTGGTGTCGAGGACGATGTTCATGCGCGGCGCCGCCGGCGGGCCGCTCGCGCCTTCCGGATTTCCGCCTCAATTTCGCCCTTTGTGATCCGGTCGGTCCCTTTTCGCAACGAATCCCGTTGGATCTGTGCGATGGCCTGAGTGGCGCGGGCGCGCCGCCAAGCCTGAAGGGACTCCTCGACGTTCCTTTCGTCCACCGCCGTGAGGACGGCGATCGGCCGCCCGTTGCTGGTGATGACCATTTCCTTCTCGTGGGCCAATTCGCTCCACACCTGAGCGGATCGGGCGCGAAAATCACGGACGGTTACGAATCTCATTTGTCGCCTCCATTGTCACCCAATTCTGTACACAATGTGGCAGACAATTCAAGCGCAATCATTGACGCGCCATCCGGGGGGATGCATTCGTGTGTTCGAGTCGGCGAAGCTAGAAAAACCGCGGGCTGACTCGAGTGGCGCGCAGCGGCGTGAGCTGCTCTCCAGCAACCGGACAAGCCAGGTCCGCGTGAATCGAGCTGAACATCCCCATCTTGTCGCCTTTTCCGGCTGCCTGAACGCCCAAATCCGACGGCCGCCGCGATCCGTTTAACCCGAATCCGGCCGTTACGGCCAACGGAACACACGGATCACGCGGAAAGACAACGGCTTGAATGCGGTTCTCCGCTCACCCGCCGGCTGAACGCCCACGCTCTCTCGCGAACTTCTGTAGGAGCCCCCTAATCTCCTGCGATTTGGTACAGCGACCCCGAAACTCAGCTTCAGCGGCGGGACACGAAGAGGACCGACCGTTGCAGGCACTAGCTATCACCTACAACTCATCATATAGGAATGTCAACACGTCCCTTGCGAGAGCAAGCTTGTCTTCATGGCTGCGATCTGTCCATTGATGGTGTTCAGGGTTCAGCGCGGTTAGGAATTGTTCGATCTTCTGATGCCTCTCGGGCGTAATGATGCTTGCGTCGAGCAATCTCCTAAGAAGGTCTCCGAAAAGCAGGTTCTGCAGATCGTTGTCAATGATTTGCTTGTGGAACCGAGATCGTACCTCGGTTTCCAAATACACGCGCAGGTCCCGGCAGACGTCATTTCTGTGACTCCTATCGACAAATCCACTGATATGACGGAACATGCGCTGATGAGGCGTCTCCACAAAATCGCGGAGGTCCGCCCGTGCCAATTGCGAACCAACGTGATCTCTGATGATCTGAGCGAGAGAGACGTCGGCGTCTTGACCACGCACCCTATCGAAGAAATCGTGTATGTAGCGGCGGTAGTGAGAGATGACGATGAGCTGACGAAGCTGGGGACGTATGTTATCGAACATCCTGATTGTCCGGTCGATGCGTCCGTCGTCAAAGCTGGTCACTGGATCGTCAAGAGCTACGATGATGTTGACCCGATCGGTCGTGGCCACGGCTTGGATCTTGGCAAGAAAGATGGAAAGCGCGAGAGCGCGGCGGTCGGATTCGCTGAAGAACGCACGAACTTTGTCTGGCGCGATCTGAGTGCCATGGAAGGTCGCCGTGAGCTGGATCGTGGGCATGTTGCCCCGGCGATTCACTCGCTTGGATATGCCGAAGCCCGTGCTGCCGAGCTGTGTGAATAGCGCATCTATGGAGGTGAAATAGACATCCAAGAAGCTCGTCTGCTCCACCTCAAGCTGGCTTTGTAGTCTGGGAATTTCGCGTTCCAGTTCTCCCTTCTGGGTTTGCAGCTCGCCGTAGATTCGGCAGGCATCAGTAGTTTCTAGACGCCGGCGGCGAAGGTCGAGCTCTGCGACACGGCATTCCAGTGCTCGGACCTCAGTAGCCACAGAGGCGGCGTCCAGCCGCGCCTTGAAAGCCTGGATGAAAGCGGATAACTGTTGAAGAATGGCCCCATAATCTGCTGAGCGAGCTACCACGTCATCAAAGACAGCCAACAGATCTCCCGGATCCCATGGCGCCATCGCCTGGTGGATCGCCAGGCGCTTCTGCTGAAAAATCTCTCTGAGCGATTCCCCTGCCTGAGTATGAAGGTCATACCAGCGGCCAAGGGCGTCACTCAATCGGCCAGCCGTCACCTCTAGGTTATTGACGCCCTCGCGATAGTCGTCCTGTTGTGCGAGCTCTGGATATCGGCCAAGTATCTGGGAATTCTGGTGAATCCGGTTCGGGAAATGCGCCAGCGTCAGCGCGGCGAACTCGCGGAGGTGATGATCGAGAGCATCTCCAATCTCGCTGACATATCGCTCAAAGGCAACGTCGAAGAACTCTCTATAGAGATCAAGCAAGTCGACCGCCTGTTCGGACAGCGGTTGGCCACAGAATGGGCAGACCTCACGAGTGCGCAAACTCAAGCCTTCGCGAAGCCACGCTTGCGAGTTCGGTTGGTCCGCGGCATTCTGATCCAAGTGGTGATGGATTCTCATCTCAGCCTCGGTGTGTGCGCGGGCATACGATGAGGTTAAGCACAGATTGATACGCTGTACGAAGGACCTTACGTCCCCGGGAATGTCAAGTGCCTGTGGTTCCGACCGTGCCCTCGCCCCTTCAATATCGGCAGATAGGGTTGTCGTAGCCTCCAATCGACCGGTAGCTCTCCGCAGTTCCTCCGCAATTGCCTCGGCGGACTCCTGAACATCCATGGAGACAAACTGCTGAATTGCCGCAATGCCCGCGAATGGCGTTGCCTCTAGGTCCCGCAATCGCTGGTTTGTCCGTCGCAACTCCGAATTGAGTGACGCGATCTGCTCCGCTGTATGAACGCCCGTCTCTCCAAGTACGAATTGAGTAATATTCTCCTGATTACGCCGCTCAATGGTGAGTCCCGTAAACACATTCCTGTTCATGAAGTCAGTGTCAAACACAAGAACCCTCAGACCCGGAGGGCGAACGGGATTCCAACTACCTTGTCTGTAGCGGAACATTTCTTCGCCTGCCTGCCCCGGAATCTGTAAGGTCAGATCCACCTCCTGCGACGCGTTTGTCGGATTGGGCACACTGCGGCGCTCCACTATGTATTCCGCCGCACCATCGGCAAATGATCTGAGGATATCGCAGAGTGTCGATTTGCCGTAGCAGTTCTCGCCGTAAATAAAGGCTAGCCTCTCAAACTGCACAGATCCCGGATGGGCATCTACAAAGCAGCCAACAGCACCAATGCGCTGGAATCTTCTCAGCATTTGTGTTCTTCCTGGGTGCCAAGACCCGCCGCCATAGGCGAAAATGTCTTAAGGGTTTTTGCGGCGCGGAGCGTCCGCAAAGGCCCTGTTGAACTAAGCCGCTTCGCGCCGGGTTGGCCTGTGGTTTGGGCGCGCGGCGCGATGAAGCGCTGGAGATGGGCCGCCGCGTGAACGCGGTTTCTGGGGGCGCGGGTGTCCTCACCCGCCGGCTACACCTCCCCATTCTCTTTCTGCACGAGCAACTGCAGCGACTGGCCGGCGGCGATTTCCTTCGCCGGCTCAAAGCGCGTCTCGCCGAAGTTGCTCAAGGCGAAACGGCGGACTTTGAGCGATCCATGCTGGACCGCCAGAACCGCCTGCATCCCGCCCTTGACCGGTTTCAGATTGCACGTTCCCCACGCGCCGCCGTTCGACCAGAAATGCGTTCCCTCATTCGCGGCGAACGCGATCGAACCGTCCACCGCCGAATAATGGAACCCCGTCAGCGCCACCACCGCCGCCCACGAGGCCATCGCCCGCGCGTAATGATGGCCGCATTCCGCTTCGTCGAAGGGGCTGCGCTTTTCCCCATCGTATCGCTTCCGGATCGCTTCGATGCACTGCAAGCCCGCGTCCGTCTGCCCTTCGAAGAGCATGCCGATCGCCGCGACGTATTCGAAGCCGGTCATCGCCTCGCCGTAATAGGGGAACGGGTGTTTCGGCCGGTTGCCGCGCGGATAGGAGGCCATCAACAGCGCCGACTCGTCGTTGAGCGCGTACGTGCGCATCGGGTTGAAATGGCCGAAGAGATTCTCGCGCCCGTTGTATTTCTTTACGCTCTGGAGTGTCTCGCGGACGTGGCTGCGGTTGAGCAGATAGCCCAGCCCGCACACGTGGGCCATGTATTGCCCGACCAACTGATCGACCAGGCAGCCGGCCCCGATCTGATGCGTGGGCTCGGTCGGCGCGGGCGCGTTGGGCCGCGCGGCGCGCAACCCTTCCGCGACCGGCCCGGCGGGCGGGCGGATCTCCTGCTCGTAGTATTCGCCGTTGAACAGGTGTTCGTCCGTCCAGCGGCTGCCGTTTTCAAACAGGCGGCGGCACTGGTCGGCGAACTCGCGCTCGCCCATGCGCCGCGCCATCTCCTCGGCGGCGCGCAACGCCCCCAAATACCATCCCTCCATCTGCGGGTTCGGCCCGTAATACTCCACGTCCATCGTGTTGTGCTGGCAGCCTTCCATCACGCCGTCGCGGTCGCCGTCCCAGCCGCCTTCGATCCAGCAGAACTCCAGCGCCTTGCGCGCCATCGGCCACAGGCGCCGCAGCATTTCCTCGTCGCCGGAGAGCTGCCAGTCGCGATAGAGCTTCATCAGGCAGCCCATCTGCCCGTCGGCGGCGGCGGTTCTCCACTGCCGCGCGCGCGCCAACGGCAGCTGCACGCGAAAGCTCATCAGGCCGCGCTCGTCGGTGGCGTGCAGAAACTCGATTTCGCGCATCGAGCGCGCCAGGTCGCCGAACAGAAACGCCGTGGCCTGCTCGTAGTTCCAGACATGCGTGCACGACCCCATGCAGCACCCCGCGTTGTCGTTGCAGCCTTCCCAGCCGAAAAAGCGCCCGTCCTCGGTGCGGAAGCAGGTTTGCGACCGCAGCGTGCTGAGGTTGAACAGCGCGGCCTCCTTGACCGCGTGCGGCAGGTCGCTGTCGCAGAACGCCTTCACGAACGCGAGGGTGTCGGCTTCGAGTTTGGGCAGCTTGGCGGCGGCCTGCGACGCCGCGTCCCAGGCGTCCTTGCATTTCGTCGCGTAATAGTTGCCGACACGGTTCGGGTTCTCTCCAGCGGGCGCCGTTTCGTCTTTGGCCGGCGCCCACGTCATCCGATTCGGGAAGCGCCAGGCGATTAGAAACGTCGCCGTTTGTTCCCCGCGCGGCGGAACGCCGATCTTGACGGCCAGCGAGCCGCGAGGGCCGCCCCCTCGGCGACGGGGCGCCGCCGGCTCATTCTCCGTCAACTCCCCGTCGGCCAGCAGGTCGTCCCAGAAGTCGATCAGGTCCGTGTTCCATTGCGCGCCGCGCCATTCGGACCGGCGCGAGACGCCTCCCTTCGCCGTCGTAGCCAGCGCGATCGCCCCATACGATTCGTCCTGTGGATCGACGCCTTCCGCTTCGAATAGCAGCCCGTGCAGCGCCGTCGCTTCGTCGGCGGCGCGAAAGGTGTTTTTGTCTTTAGTATTCGGGCCGCCGAGGAAGTTCTCGATCGTTCCACACACCGTCGCCTCGACCGGCTTGTCGGTTTTGTTCATCAACACGAATCGGAGAATCGCCACGGGAAGGCCGCTCGCGCCCGCGTCGGCGGGAACCAGCGGATTGAAGCCTTCGATGCGCGCGTCGAGCGGAACATCGGGATCGGACAGCAAGACCTGGCCAAACGGATAGGCGGCGAGAAACTCGCAATGGCGGAAGCGGGGAAGGCTGGCGTTGCGGGCGCGCGAGCCCGCCGTGCCTTCATAGTCCGCTTCGTCAACGGGGCCTTCGAGACAGCGCCCCGCCGGCTCGCCCCCTTCTTCCTTCCATCGCAGCGCGAAGAACGTGCGGTCGGGCGCGAACCCTTTGTTCGGGCGGTTGATGATCTCCCAATCGCGCAGATCGCCGCGCCCGCCGAGCGAGACCGTTCCCGTCCCGATGCCCCCAAGCGGCAACGCGATTCGGCGCAGATGATCCTGATCGTACCGCGTCAGAACCGGCCAGGAGGGGTTGGGCTTGGGGGGCGCCGGGGCGCTTTCCTTGCGAACCGGACTTGTCGGACTCGTCGGATTCGTCGGCCGATTCGACGCGGACTTCGGCTTGGTTTCCGGCTTGGCGTCGCTGGGCGCCGCCTCGGCCGCCGATCCCGCCAGCGTGTAGCCCGCCGCCGCCCCCGCCGCCAATTCCAGGAACTCGCGCCGGTCCAGATCGTTGTCGTCTCGCTCTTCCATGGCGGAATCCTCCTTATAGCGCCAGCCTGGGTCAGCGAACCCCAAGGCGTGCGCCCGCCCGCGGCGATGTCTTGGCCTGTGTCGCTTTGAGTGTGCGTCGTATCCGAGGCGGAAGTCGAGTTGGAAGTCGCGAAGGGCGCATCTTGAGACTGCTATCATCCCCTCGAGGGATGGACGTGACGGCAGAGCGTCGCCTTGGCGCGGCATGGGGACTGATCCGAATGGCGCTACGACGGCCGCCTCTTCACCGCCCGGCCGTCTCCCACCTCGGCATCGAGCTTTCGCCCCGGTAGTTGGAGTTGTTGCAGTGCGGCGGGCGAATGGGAGAGTAGATGCGATCGCCGTCAAAGGGGCGGTCCTGCGTGTAAATCCAGATCGAGTTCCAATCCCACAACACGATTTCGCTCCGCGGATCGCCGGTCATGTCCAGCGATTCGGCGCAGGCGTCGGGATGGCCGTCGGCGGGGAAGAGGACGACCCGCCGCCCGAAGCCGTCGAGCATCCCGCCGTATTCCACGCTCCCGTTCATCAGCGCCAACTCCGTGCCGTGGCCCGTCCAGTTGACCGGATTGAGCACGTTGCCCAGGCGCGGCGGTTGGAAGTAGAAGAGGCGTTTCCCCGCGCAATCGTGGAACGAGATGATGCCGGGGTGGTGCCAGTAGGTGCCGACGTAGAACTGCAACCCCGGCAGGTCGTCGCGGAAGCGCGCGGCCGAGACGCGCTGCGCGTGGCCGAAGTTCTCGCGGTGAAGGATCTCGCCCTCGGGGGTAAAGATGACGAAGCCATCGTCGCCCGAAGCCGTGCCGATTTGCACGCCGGAGCGGGCGGGATCGAAGGCGCCGATCACGATCTCGTCGGTGTGGTCGGGCCAGTCGTAGTTCCATTTCACGCGCCCGTCGCAGTCGAAGAGCGTGTAGCCGCAGAACAGATCGTCGCGCCCGTCGCCGTCGAAGTCGTA
>JAPLSS010000107.1 GCA_026398515.1 Candidatus Sumerlaeota bacterium
CTGGCCATGGGAAAGCTCGGGGCGCGCGAGATGAATTTCTTCTCGGATCTCGATTTGGTGTTCATCCATGGCGAAGCGCCGCGGGAGCTGGACGACGCGGCGCGATTCCACGCGCGCTGGGCGCAGGGCATCGTGCGCATCCTGTCGGAAGTCACGCCCGCCGGCACGGTGTTCAAGGTCGATGCGCGCCTGCGGCCGGAAGGGCGCAACGCGCCGCTCACGGCCCCGTTGGAGCGCTATGTCGACTACTATGCCCACCGCGCGCAAACCTGGGAGTTTCAAAGCCTTCTTCGCAGCCGCTGGATCGCCGGCGATGAGGCGCTTGTCGAGGAATTGCGCGCGCGGGTGGCGGAGCCGATGGCGCGCGTCGGAGCGCGACTCGACTTGGCGAACGACATCCGCTCCATGCGCGCGCGCGTCGAACAGTCGGTGCGCCTGCCGTCCTGGGCGCGGGCCGATTTCAAACGCGGCCGCGGCGGGGTGGTCGATCTGGAATTCCTCGTGCAATACCTGCAACTGCGCGGATTCGCGGCGGGCGGCGCGAAGTTTCTGCCGGAATTCGACGACGCGGTCGCGGAGATGAAGGCGTGCGGGCTGCTCCGCGCCGATCGCGCCGAGGCGTTGACCCGCAACTACCGGTTCCTGCGCCTGCTGGAGGCGCGCTCGCGGCTCCTGTTCTCCACCACCTCCAACTACCTGCCGCTGGCGCCGGGGCGCCTGGCGCCGCTGGAGTTCTTCCTTGCCGACGCCTTGCCCGAAGGGCTAAAACTAACCGAGCACGTTTTACGAGTGATGAGAGAGAACCGCGCGCTGTTCGAGGAGATTGTGAAATAGGGCCGTTCGTTTGGCGCAGGCTTTCCCGCCTGCGCCTGTGGAATTTGCGAGAGGATTCACACGCGCAGGCTGGAAAGCCTACGCCACTCCAAGCCCGCGCAACTTTGGTTCCAAGGAGGCAGGATCCATGCGCAAGATCAGGCTTTCGCCCAAGACGACGGCTCTCGTCGTCCTCATTGTGATTCTTGTGCTGTTGGGCGGGACGATGCTGGCCACGGGGAGAGGCTTCTTAGGAACGCTGCAGGCCATCTGGGACAAGTTCTCCGACCTGCTGACCGGGCATATTTCGTGAAGGAATAAGCACAAAGGACGAAGGACAGAAGAACACGCCGCCTTCTCGTTGCTCTCTTTTAGTCCTTAGTCCTTGCCACTTCGTCCTTTTCAGTAGTTCATCGCCGTCGGCGCGATGCGCGGGCGGCCGCGGCCCCGCCGTTGCAGCTCCGCCTGCAGGCGCTCGTTGAACGCCTCGGCGGGATTGACCCCCGCGCCTTTCAAGCGCTGCGTCAAGGTGGCCACTTCCACCAGCAGGCTCATGTTGCGGCCCGGCTGGACGGGGATCACGTATTCCGGCACCTCGCAATCGAACAACAGCGTGTTGCGCGAGGAAATCCCGATGCGGTCGTATTCCTTCCCCGCGTCCCAGCGCTCCATGCGGATGACCAATGAGATGACGGTCTCATCGCGCACCGAGCGCACGCCGAACAGCGTCTCCACGTCGATGATCCCGATGCCGCGGATCTCCATGTGGTAGCCGAGGCGCTCGGACGCGGTGGCCGAAAGGTCGTTCTTCCCAATGCGCCGGAGGATGACCACGTCGTCGGCGATCAACCGGTGGCCGCGCTCGATCAACTCCAGCGCGCATTCGCTCTTGCCGACCCCGCTGGGGCCGGTGATCAGCACGCCCATGCCGAAGACGTCCATCGCCACGCCGTGCACGTGCCACGTCGGCGCCACTTCGCGCTGCAGGAACCGAGAGAGATCGGATGAAAACGCGGAGGTGAGCAGCGTGGTGCTCATCAGCGGGATGCCGCGTTCGTTCGCCACCTGGACAAGCTCGTCGGGAATCTCCAGGTCCGAGGTCACGATCGCCGCCGGGATGTTGAACTCGAACGTGCGGCGGATGCGTTGCAGCCGATCCGCCGGTTCGAGGCTCTTCAGAAACGAAATCTCAGTGATGCCGAGGATCTGGATGCGGTCGGAGGTGAAGACCTCGTAAAAGCCGGCGAAGGCCAGGCCCGGGCGGTTCAATTCCGCCGTGTTGAACGTGTTGTTCAACCCGCCTTCGCCGGCCACCAGTTTCAGGTCCAGCTCGTCGCCCAAGCGCTCCAGGACGAGCCGCACGGGGATGTATTCGCCTTCCAGCATGAGAGCGCCCGCCTCCTTTCCCCGCGGCGAATCGAACCGCCACGCCGCGACGCATGGTAAGGACGGAGGGAGGAAAGAGACAATGGAAAAGACGCGGCTACGAACCGGCCCCAAACCCCAGCGCCACGAATCCCGCCTGCTGGAAGTGACGGTCGAATGTCAACGCTTCTCGAATGTCGCGTTCTTCCATCAAGAGAAATGAAGCGCAGTCCGTCAGGCTCCAACCCTGATCGGGCCGCTTCCGATATCGCTCAACGGCTTCTCTAAGACGCGCCGCGGTGATATCGACGATCTCGATGTCCGTGCCGCGCTGAAGGTCGTCTGCCCAATCCCCGGCGGAAGCGCGGATTGCGGGGTCCATGCCAGCCAGATGATTTAGCACCTCGACGACGACCAGACTGGTTGTGACAAACCGCGCCGCCTCCGGCTCCAGAGGAAGCTGCAAAACCCGCCCGTGGAAACGATCATTTCTTAATAGCACCGCGATGAAATAGCTGGAGTCGATGAAGAGCGATTTCATTCTTCTCGTTTGGGCGCGCCGTATAGGTAGTGCTCAAGATTCAGCGAGGAGTCCGTGGGGACGTTCGCCAAAGCCTCGTCAGGGATTCTCTCGCTCAGTTCCAGCGCATACTCCAACCATCGGGGACGCTTGGGTTTTGGCTCCGACCGCGGGTCTTTGGCCGGCTCGTCGACGGCGCGCAGACACCTCATAGACTCCGCATCAATCAGGTAAGCGACAGTCTGCCCATCACGAATCAAAGCGACGGGCTCCTTGGACTGCACGACGCCCTCTACGGCGGCGTCGAGTTCCAAGCGGGCTTGGTCGATGGTTAGGCGAGTCATGGCCGCTTCCCCTCTAGAGACCATCGAAGTATGCCAGACCACGCGGGGCAACGGCAAGAACAACCAGAGAAAAACCTTGGCCAAACGTGGTTGACGTAGCGCCGGCTGTCCGGTCGGCAATCTCCAGTTCCGCCGTTAGCGCAACGAACTATCGGCTGGGCAGGCGGCGCTACTCGTCACCGACTGGGCAGGGGCGCCTCGCCAGGCGAAGCCGCTAGATCGCCGCCTTCGGCGCCGCCCGCTCCGCCGCGCTGTCGATCTCGAAAAACTCCTCGGGGTGGAAGCCGAACAGCGCGGCCACGAGGTTCGACGGGATCACCTGGATGCGCGTGTTCAGGTCGCGCACGTTGGCGTTGTAAAAGCGCCGAGCCGCCTGGATGCGGTCCTCGGTGTTGGCCAGCTCCTCCTGCAACGCCAGGAAGTTCTGGCTCGCTTTCAGATTCGGATAGCCTTCAGCGACGGCGAACAGCGACTTGAGCGCCCCCACGAACACGTTTTCGTCCTTGGCCTGCGAGGCCGGCGAGCCGGTCGAGGCCACCGCCCGGCTGCGCGCCTCGACCACCCGCTCCAGAGTCTCGCGCTCGTGCGCCGCGTAGCCCTTCACGCACTCGACCAGGTTGGGGATCAGGTCGTAGCGCCGCTTGAGTTCCGTATCGATGCCCGACCACGACTCGCGACACTGGTTGCGCAGGCGCACCATGACATTGAACGTCGCAATAAACCAAATGAGAATCAGAAGGATGGCGATGCCGGCGACAATCAACGGAGCGTAGTTTGACTGAGCCATGGTTTGCGACCGCCTTTCCAGGGCAATGACGAAGGCCTCGCGCGCGAAGCGGGGCTTCCTGCGCAGTACTTACATGGCCTCCGCGCCCCGCGCCACAACAACCCGTATCGCGGTTCCCGGGAATTGGCGGCGCCGCCGGAGGACGCCGACCTCGCCGAAGGCGGCCTCCTCTTCGCCCCCGGGCGGAGCGACGGTCGGATGGCCCCGGGCTCGGCGGCGGTCTGCGAGCAATGGCAAGATGCGCTCGACGGCAAATCCCCTGGGGAAAAAAAGGGTTGACGAGAGTGGGAAAATCTCCTATCGGAATACTAGGAATTTGGCAAGGATCCCTTATGAAACTCTCCACCCGCGCCCGCTACGCCCTGCGCTCCATGGTCGCCATCAGCCGCTTGAGCGACGGCGGCTCGCCCGTCAGCCTCCACGAAGTCGCCAAGGCCATCCGCGTCTCGCGCCGTTATCTGGACCTGCTGTGCATCGCGCTGCGCAACGCCTCGCTCTTGAAATCAACGCCGGGGCGCCGCGGCGGATACCGTTTGGCCCGGCCGGCCAAGGACATTCGCGTCGGCCAGATCGTCGAGGCCTCCATCGGCCCCATCAACATCGTCGAGTGCGTCGGCCATCCCGAAGCCTGCCTTTTGACCGACACGTGCGAGTGCCGCCTGTTGTACTCGCTGATCAACAACCGGATTCGCGACGTGCTGTACGATTACTCGCTGGCGGACCTGTCGGACAAGTCGTGGGTGGTCGAGATGCGCAGACGCCTGGCCGGAAAGGGAAAATCATGACGTACGACCGCTTCGTGGAATTGCTCGAGAACGAGATTCAGATCGCGGCGTTGGCGTTTATGGCGACCCTCTACGCCGTCAAGGTTTGGAGGCTCATGCAACTCAACCCCGTGACCGACCGCACCCCGGATCGCGGCGATCCGGACGCTGGCGCGCGCTATTCGCTGATGCTGGTGGCCATGCCCTGGGAGCTGGCGAGTTACCGCTCTCACCCGATCAAGTACGCCGAATTCGTCGCCTTTCACCTCGCGATCGCCGCGGCCATTCTGTCGACGTTTCTGATTCCCTACGCGCCGGGGCTCCTTGCGATTCCCGCGGTCAAGGCGCTGTTGATGCTTCTGATCGCCGCCGGCCTGGTCTCCGGCGTCTCGCGTCTGTTGAAGCGCCTGGCCTCGCCCGCCCTGCGCGCGGTCAGCACCGTGGACGACTACTTCTCCATTCTCCTGTTGGACGCGTATTACGTCCTGGCGCTTCTGGCCATTCCCGACGCGGCCACGCATCGCGGGAGCATCGCAGTGTTCTTTGGGCTGACGGCGTTTTTCCTGTGTTATGTTCCCTTTTCCAAGATCTGTCACTACCTGCTGTGGCCGTTTGCCCGCTATTACATCGGCAAGCATTTCGGCAAACGCGGCGTGTATCCCAAGAAAGCCGGCTCGGCGCGGCCGGGCCGCGCCATGGCGGCGTGACGCAGGTCCGCCCTGTCGGGGCGAGCCAAAACCGGCCTCGGCAAGGCCGGCCGACCCATAGGAGCGAATGAGAATGACCACTGTTTTTGCGGCTGAGCCGATGCCCCTCGAGGAGAAAATCGCCAAGTTCCACGAGCTGTTCGAGACTAAGATCAACCGCAACTTCTGCCTGTCGAACGGCGCCTGCGTGCACTGCGGCCTGTGCATCGAATCCTGCCATTATTACATGGCCACCAAGGACCCGAAGACAACGCCGGTCTATAAAACCGACGCCATCCGCCGCATTTACAAGTCCCGCCACGACTGGCTCAGCCGCGTCGTCCCGTTCTGGACGGGCGCCGCGCGGGTGCGCACGCGCGAGGACTTGGACCGGCTGCGCGACATCGCTTGGGGCAGCTGCACCATGTGCCGCCGCTGCACGATCAACTGCCCGATGGGGATCGACACCGCGCTCCTCATACGTTCGCTGCGCGCGATCCTCTATGCCATCGGCGAGGCGCCGGAAGGGGTCGTCCAGGTCTGCAAGGACCAATACGAAATCGGCAACCAAATGGGCGTGTCCGACGAGGACTACATCGAAACCATCGAATGGCTGAGCGAAGAGCACGCCACCGACGTCGGCGATCCGCGCGCCAAGATCCTGTTGGACAAGAAGGGCGCGAATGTCATGTACGTGGTCAATCCGCGCGAGGTCAAATACGCCCCGCTGACCCTGCTGGCCGCCGCCAAAATCATGTACGCCGCCGGCGAGGATTGGACCATGCCGCGCTCGGGCTGGGACAACACCAACTTCGGCCTGTTCGCCGGCGACGACAAGCTCGGCGCCAAGATGGGCCGCGCCCTTTACGAAAAGGCCCAACAGCTGGGCGTCAAGAAAGTCGTCGTGTCCGAGTGCGGCCACGGCTTTCGCGCCACCCGTTGGGAGGCCCCCAACTGGGCGAAGATGGATCTGGGCTTCCCGATCGAGAGTTTCCTGGAGACGATGGCCGCCTACGTCCGCGACGGGCGCATCCGCCTGAACCCCGCATGCAACGGAGTCGCCGTGACTTATCACGACCCGTGCAACCTGGGGCGAAGTTCCGGCCTGACCGAAGAGCCGCGCTACGTCCTTCAGCATTGCGTGACGAACTTCGTCGAGATGTATCCCAACCGCGCCGACAACTGGTGCTGCAGCGGCGGCGGCGGCGCCATGTCGATGTCGGAGTACACCGGGCGGCGCCTGGAAGCCGCCAAGATCAAAGCCGACCAACTGCGCGAGACCGGCGCCCAGATCGTCGTCACCGCCTGCCACAACTGCATCGACGCGCTGGGCGACTTGATCAAGCGCTACAAATTGGGGATGAAGACGGCCACGGTCGGCGAACTGGTCGCCAAGGCCCTGGTTCTTCCGGAGCGGCCCGAAGCCGCCGTCCCCGTTCAGAAGCCCCTGGAGAAGGCCCCCGGCGTCCCCGTCAAGGTCCTGGTGGCCGACGACGACGCCGACACCCGCGTCTTCCTCAGTGCGATCTGCGAGGACAACGGCGCCGTGGCGGTGACGGCGAGGAACGGCAACGAGGCGCTGGAGCTGGCGCGCTCGGAGAAGCCCGACATCATCACGCTCGACATCGACATGCCGGGCAAGCACGGCGGCGAAGTCTATGAGTGTTTGAAGAAAGAGGACGCGTTGAAGAACATCCCGGTGTGCATCGTGACGGGCCAGCCCAAGCTGCGCGGCTTGATCTACGACTTGGAGGTCCCGCACCCCGAGGGCTACGTCGACAAGCCGATCACCGAGGAGACGATCCTGCTCAACCTGCGGCTGATCCTCAATTTGCGGCAGTAAGAGATCGTCGCCAAGACAGCAGGGACGAAAGGGACACTGCCATGGAACTCCCGATCCGCGAAAGCCAGGAGCGCTATCGGCTGCTGTTCCAGGAAGCCCCCTGCTACATCTCCATCCAGGATCGCGACTTGCGCATCGTCGAAGCCAATCGGCGTTTCCGCGAGGACTTCGGCGACCAGGTCGGCCGCAAGTGCTTTGAAGTCTACAAGCATCGCGACAAGGCGTGCGCGCCGTGCCCCGTCCAACAAACGTTTCACGACGGACAGACGCATCACAGCGAGGAAGTGGTCCTCTCGCGCGACGGCGAGCCGATCAACGTGCTGGTCTACGCCGCGGCGTTGCGCGACGCCGAGGGCCGCATTCAGAGCGTCATGGAAATGAGCGCGAACATCACCGAGATCCGCCAACTGCAATCGCAATTGGAGTCCATCGGCCTCCTGGTCGGCGCCATCTCGCACAGCATCAAAGGGCTCCTGACCGGCCTGGACGGAGGGCGCTACCTGCTGAGCACGGGCTTGAAAAAGAAAGACGAAAGCCGGGTGGAACGCGGCTGGTCCATGGTCCAGCGGAACGTCGACCAAATCCGCGGCCTGGTGCTCAACATCCTGTTTTATGCGCGCGACCACGAGCCGGAGTGGAAGATCGTCTGCGCGCCCCGCTTGCTGCGCGAAGTGACCGGTCTGTTTGAGGGCAAGGCGCAAGAGAATCACATCGAGTTGATCAAGGACATCGAATCGGACGCGGGCGAGTTCGAGGGCGACCCGCAGGCCATGCGTTCGCTGCTGGTGAACCTGCTGGAGAACTCGTGGGACGCCTGCTCCGCGGACGAGGCCAAGCCGCAGCACCAGGTCCGCGCGCGCGTGCGCGGATTCCCCGAGCACGTGGAATTCGAGATCGAGGACGACGGCCCCGGCATGGACCAGGAGACCCGCGAAAAAGCCTTCACGCTCTTCTTCACGTCCAAAGGCGCGAAGGGCACAGGGCTGGGCCTGTTCATCTCCAACAAGATCGCCCAGGCGCACGGCGGCTCGATTCGCCTGGAATCCGAGGTTGACAAAGGCGCGCGATTTCTGGTGACAATCCCCCGGAAACGCCCGTGAGTCCTATACGTCCTAACCCACCAAGGATTCCCCCAATGCCTTCTCCGAACAAGAAAATCCTCATCGTCGACGATGATCCCGATATCTGCGAATACTTGGCCGCCTTTTTGACGGACAACGGCTACGAAGCGACGACCGCCAAAGACGGCGTTGAAGCTCTGGAGAAGGTGGAAGCGGAGAAGCCCGACCTCGTCGCCCTCGACATCACCATGCCCGAGAAATCCGGCGTGCGCTTCTACCGCGACATGAAAGAGGACCCCAAGCGCAAGGCCGTCCCGATCATCATCGTCAGCGGCGTCAGCGAGGATTTCGAGAAGTTCATCTCCACCCGCCGCCAGGTGCCCCCGCCCGAGGGCTACATCCACAAGCCCGTCGATCTGGACAGACTGCTGGCGCTGGTCAAGCAGCACATCGGTTGAAAGCCAATCTCACGCAGAGGCGCAGAGACGCAGAGGAAAAACTCCCTCCGCGCTCTCTTCCTCTGCGTCTCTGCGCCTCTGCGTGAGATTCATTGAGATTCTCATCCCCCAATCCGCTCCCGCTCCCGCGCCCACGCCCGACTGCGCAGGATTCCTTCCGGCGGGCAGCGGTCCGGGTTCAGCTCCAGCATCAACCCCTTTTCATACCCGACGCCTCGGAGCGCGCTCCACAGGTCTCCGAAATCCACGCGCCCCGTCCCCAGTTCCACGTGGTCGGCCGCCCCGTTGTGATCGTGCAGGTGCAAGTGCGCCAGCGCCCGTCCGCAACGGTGAACCACCTCGCCCAGCGTTCCGAAAGGCCGCAACGGGCGCGCGTCGTCGTGATACATGTGGCCCACGTCCAGCGTCACGCCCACGTTCGACAATCCCAACCGCGCGATCGAGTCGAAGCCCTCAACGACCTCCAACCCGAGCGTGACTCCATTGACTGCCGCAACGCCATTGAGGCGCTCCAGCGTGTCTCCCCACAGCCAGGCCGACCGCTTCCGTTCGGGATCGGGCGGCTTCGCATGCGCGGTGACCACCGTAGCGCCAAGGTCGCCGGCAAACGCCAGGATGTAAATGACCTCGTCCGCCGCCGCGCCAAGCCCTTCTTCCCTCAACACGCAGTTCACCGGCGCATGAACTTCGATCAGCGGGAAATGCGACAAAGCCTTCTTCCATTGCGCCCGCGCGCCGCGACCCGTGGCGTAAGGGTCGATCCCCTCCCACTCGCCCGGCACGCCCGGCGAGGCATGAAATCCCACGCCCTCAAACCCGGCGTCGCGGATCCACTCGATTTGCTCGCGCACATCGCGGATCTCCCCGATGCGCCAAGCCATCATTCCCATCGGCCACATCGCCGCCGTCCCCCTGGTTTGCCGAGGAGTCCATGTTACGGCGCAATAGCCGCGGCGTCGATTGTGATGTCGCCGGGCTCGTCCTTGTCAAACGACACCACCGTCGTCTTGCTCCGGAACGTCACGAGGGCCGCGGACTTGCTCACAAGGGCGATCTCCGGAACGGAATCGCCCACACGCGCCGGCGTCAGCACGGTCAAGAATCGCGCGGCCAGATGCGGCGTCTTGGTCATGACCCAGAAGTGATAGCCGTCGACGTGCGGCGGCGCTTTGGCCCCTTCGTTCGCCTCGCGCTTCTTGGCCATCCGCTTCTCCTGCGCCTCGCCCCACGCGCCGACCGCCTCGCCGGTGACCGGGTTCTTCATCCCCTCCTCGCCGCGCAGTTGAAGCAGTTGAAGGTCGTCGAGACCGGGCAGGTGTTAGACAACCGACCGAAAAATGAATGAAACCCAGGGAGGCGGCCTGGCGGCGAAACGATGAACCGGGCCGATGCCGGACAGGACGATGGCTC
The DNA here is from genome assembly GCA_026398515.1 of Candidatus Sumerlaeota bacterium. Taxonomy (GTDB): domain Bacteria; phylum Sumerlaeota; class Sumerlaeia; order JAPLSS01; family JAPLSS01; genus JAPLSS01. The sequence goes on from JAPLSS010000107.1 coordinate 10,052, forward strand.
AGGGGCGCGTCAGGACCAGCTCGACGTCTCTTCGGCCGATCGGCATGTCGGCCTGCCAGAGCCCGCCGCCCAGATTGCGGAATTCCAGCCCTTCGGCCGAGGAGGCCCCTTTCGCGCTCCATACGGCGAAGGGGCCGGCTTCGACGAACGAAATGAACCAACGCATAGCTCCTCATCATCCGTCCTCCTCCACCAAAACATGCCCCAGCCAAACAAAACCCAATCCAACGGTCAAGCGGCCCGGGCTTTTCAGCCTACGCGTCGTTGGGAACCACGCGGCAATGGAAAGAGCGCAGGCTGGAAAGCCTGCGCCACTCAACCGCCGATTCCCGGAGCAGCCGCTCATGGCTTTCCGGGTCGCCCGAAACAGCCCGAAAATGAGGTTCGGAGTGCGACCGTTAGGTCGTAGCGGTTTCTCCGCATTCCAGGCGCGTTGTACGACCTGAAGGTCGCACTCCGAACCTCATTTTCGGGAGAGAGGGGTAGTTTGCGTTCTAGACGGCGAAACTCAGGAAACCAATTCAGCCGCGAAGAACTTGGAGCAGCATTGCCGCACCCAAAGCAGGAGCGGTCCGCGAATCACACGAATGACACGGCCTCCCAACCGAGCGGAGCCGGAACCAACGCGAGAGCCCAGAAAACTCTTCGGTCAGTATTCCACCGCGGGTCAGAACCCCCGCGCTCCCGGCAAAAGGCTCGCCCCCTCCAGCCTGGACCCCTGCTTCAACTCCGCGGGACGGTGAACTGCCCCTTGTTTGTCCGGACGATCCAGCCCCAGGAGACGGTGCCATTCGTCGGATCGTAACAATAGTACACCACATCCGGATCCGTCGGATTAGGCAGCGTGCCAAGAAGTAGGAAATTCACTTGTCCCGAGGAATTGCGCGACGGGCCGATGCTGTACATCCCCCAGATGTACCCCGCGCCATTCAGTTTGCAGTACGGGTTGTTCGGCAGGTTCTTGTTGAGGAAATACCGGCTCGGAATGACGCTTTCATCGTACCAGAAGTACCGCGCCCCCGTGTTGGAAATCTGGGTCTGGCTGTTGGGCTGCCACTGCCCACGCGTCTTAAAGGGATCCGGCAGGATGTGGGTGATATACGCGATGGGCGTGGTCAGGCACGCCTGCGCCACCACGTTCTTGTTGGGTCCCCCAATATTCGGCCATTGCTGCCCAACGGCGCCGGGGGCGGCTGTGGAATTGCGGGCCTCCTGTCCCGGCGGCGGCATGTTCCAGTCGACCGAGTAGGCTTCAATGGCCGTGGCCATGGTGCGCAGGTCGGCCTTCGCCCGCGAGACCTTGGAGCGCGTTTGCGCCTCCAAGAAATTCGGCACGGCGATGGCGGCCAGGATGGCGATGATCGCCACAACAATCAACAATTCAATCAGGGTGAAACCATACGATAGCAGCGACTGTCGTTTCTGCACGGCACGGCCCTCCCCTCCTCCGAAGATGGAAACCCACCGAGAACCGACAATCCATTTTGGCGGCCACACTTATAGCGCCCCAGCGTTCTCCTTGCAAGAAGAACTGACTTTGGGTCCGCGTCGACATTCGATAGGCGGAGGCCGGAACCGGCGTTTGGCCCAAACTTGCGCAGGCGAGGGGAGATGGGGCGCGGGGGGTCAGTCTTTGCTCTGGCCGGTGAACCAGCTTTCCCTCGACGCGAAGAGAATGTTGAAGGTGGTCAGACTCCCGTAACAGCGGGTGATGTAACCTTCGAGTTCGGCCTTATCCTCCCAACTGAGCGAGGGGTGATGGTTGATCTTCTGCTCCAGGACGCGGAGTTTCTCGCGAATGCCGATGATCTTCTTGAAGAAGACGTCGAGCGGGATGTCCTTGGACTGCGTGTCTTCCTTGCCGGGGATCAGGCGCATCGTCCCGCCGATCCAGCGCGGCGCCATCTCCGTCTCGGTTTCGATCCAGCCATAGTCGCCGAGGACTTCGCGCAGCGCCATCTTGAGGAAGTCCATCTCGGGATTGCCGCGGGTGTCCAGCGGCTTCATGGCCTCGTAGGTCATGGCGACTTTGCGCACGTCGGCGCCGGGGAAGAGGACGACGTAGCGGTCGCCTTCGTAATCGAGCACGCGGCCCCGGCCGAATTGCGGGTGTTCGACAAACTGGCCGATGGCGAGTTTGGGCTTGCGGGGGCGCGGGGGTTGCGGTTGCGGGGTGTCGCTCATGGGGCTTCTCCGATCAAGCGCGATGAATTCGGGGACAGGATACTTTTTGCACTGTATCGAGTGCTCTCAGAGCCCACAATGAGCAGTCCGTCCCCATGTTAAATAAATATCCTGTCCCCGAATTGCCCGAATTGGAATTGCGAATTGGAATTGGGTACCTCACCGAGGAATACCGGCGCGGCGCGGTCGGCAACATGCCGGCTTGCCAGGCCACCGATGTGCAGACCGCCATCTGGAAGAAACTGGAAGAGGGCGACGAGGCCGGCGCTCAACAGCTGTTTCTCCGGTTGCTGCCGTTGATCGTGTTCGAGCATTTGTACGGCGCGGTGGCGTACAAGGAAATCCTGTACCGCCGCGGCGTGATCGCCACCCCGCTGTGCCGGGAGCCGCGTCCGTTGCTGGACGACGCGGCCCGGGCCGAGCTGTCGGCCCTTCTCGCCGAAGTCGGCCCCCTGTTCCAGCTTTGATTGATGCCTTGACATCAATCCAAATGATGATATGATGCAAGCATGAGAACCACCTTGACCATTGACGATGATGTGCTGGATCGCGCGCGCGCGCTCGCCAGGAAATTGGGGGCGCCCTTTCGCACGCTGGTCAACGAGGCCCTGCGGGCGGGGCTGGAGAGCGTCGAGGCGCCGGCCCGGCAGCGGCGGTACCGCACCCGGCCGCACCCCATGGGCCTTCGCCCGGGCCTCAATCTCGACAACATCCAGGAATTGCTCGCCCAGATTGAGGGGGAGGGCCATCGGTGATCCTCGTGGACGTCAACCTCCTCCTCTACGCAGAGGACAGCCTCAGCCCGCGGCGCCGGGCGGCCCGCGCGTGGTGGGACGCGCGGCTGTCGGGTTCGGCGCCGGTGTGTCTTTGTTGGACCGTGCTACAGGCGTTCCTCCGGATCGCGACGAATCCCCGCGTGTTTGCCCGCCCTTTGCTGCTGGAAGAGGCCATCGACCGCGTTCAGAGCTGGCTGGATCAGCCGTGCGTTCGGCTGATCCAACCGACCGAGCGGCACTGGCTTGTGTTCCAGGAAATGCTCCGTCATGGCCAGGCCTCGGCCAACCTAACGACCGATGCCCACTTGGCGGCGCTCGCCCTGGAACATGGGTGCGAGTTGAACTCCACGGACGCCGATTTCGCCCGCTTCCCGAGGCTGAAGTGGCGAAACCCGCTGGGCAGATAGAGCTGCCTTGGAGCGAAGAACGCTACGGGATGGGCCACGGTCGGGAGTCCCTGATTCCCAAGCATCCCCGAATTTCCAAGGCGATGAAACCATGAAGATCACTGAAATAAAAACCTTTGTAGTCGGGAATCCGTGGAAGAACTGGACGTTCGTCAAGGTCTTCACCGACGAGGGGCTGACGGGCGTCGGCGAAACGACGGCGGGGTTGAGCGCCAAGCCCGAGCAGGCGGCCGCGGTGGCCGAGGCGGCCGGGGCTTCCGTGGCGCTGCATCAAGCCCAGAGTCCGCTCAACACCGCTCTCAACGCCCACCTTCGTGCGGCGATGCCGAATTTCCTGATTCAGGAGTGCTTCGACGATTTCCTCGCGCCATGGGCGCGCGACGTCGTTCGCGGCGCGCCGCGCGTGCGCGATGGTTGCCTGGAGCCTTCCGACGCGCCCGGCCTGGGCGTGGAGTTGGACGAAGCGGAAATCGCCCGACATCCGTACGGGCAGGGCTTTTTTCTGCGTCTGTTCGAGGAAGGCTGGGAGCAGCGCGAACCCGCCCGCGGCCCCCTCCCGGGACATTGAGCTGGGGGCAAGCGCTATGACGAAGTCTCTCCGAGGGGTCCTTTTATCGGCCCCTCGTTTTCCGCATCCCGCTGAGGAGGGTTTCCCGGGAGACGTCCGGATTGAGTCGGGCGACCTTCTGCCCCACCGACTCTCGCCCCCTTCAACTGTCCGAAACGGGAAGCATCTCGGCGACGAGGGTCTCGGGGGCTATGTCCTGCTCGTTCGGCCAAGTCACCGCGCCGAACACAATGCCAACGCCATTGAAGTAATGCACATTCCGAAGCTCGCGAAACACGCCCCGATCCAGATACGGCTTCAGGTCGAATATGCCCTTGCGCCCGTCCTCGATCTCCACGTAGATGCGATAGTCGGAAAGCGCCTTGACGGATTTGACGTCCCAGTGCATGGCGGCCTCACAGCGGAACGATTTTATAGGGATCTTCGCCGCTGATTGCCAGTTCCCAATATGATAGACCCACAGGCACAAAAAGGTCAAACATGGACGAGAAAACGAGAGGGACGCCCAGACTAGCACTCCGACCAAGGGATTCTGAGGGGTCTTTCCATTAACCCCTCGTTTCAACGAGGGGTCTCCGGGCGCCGATGTTCGCTGAGACCGTTTCAACGGTTTCCCGGAGCCTTCCCGAACCGACCAGCCGGAGAGCAAAGGTTCTCGGGCTCCTGTTTCGACAGGCTTGGGAAAACCGTTGAAACGGTTCCCGGGAAACTCGACATCACCGGTCCCCTCGTTAAAACGAGAGGTTAATGAAAAGACCTATCAGAAGGCGATGGTCAAGATGCCAGTTCTTGACCTCTTGTACGGGCTATCTTGCGATTGCCTGGACCGACAGCGCTACGACGACGGCTCGACCCATCGGTTGACCGCCTGGGGGCGCGAGACGCCATTGAGAAGGACGCGCCATGAACGTCGTTTTGCTCTTCAACGAAACCCACGTCTTCGACTACCTGGGCTGCATGGGGCTCCCGTTGATCGAAACGCCGACGGCCGACGCCTTGGCCGCCGATGGGGTGATCTTCACGCAGGCCGTCTGCAATACCACGCCCTGCCTGCCCAGCCGGGTCAACCTGGTCACGGGGCTCCACGGGTTCCAGACCGGCGCCCTCACGAACGGCCACCTTGTGCCTCCCGAACGCCTTCCGGCCCGCCCGATGGGCACGGCGTTTCGCGAGGCCGGCTGCCGGACGGCGGCCTGCGGCAAGATGCACCTGTTTCCCTATGGCGCTCCCGTGGAGCGCGGGGATTACTTCGGCTTCGACTACCGGGCGGGGCACTTCCTGGAAAACGGCGAACGCATGGACGCCTCCTATCCCGCGGAATGCCCGGGGCCGGTCGAACGCTACAACGCGGAACGAGTTCGGTACGGCATCAGCCGCGGGGGCGACGGCTGCGCCACGGATTACATTGGATTTGATTCCGAACTCCGCGTCGACGAACTGTGCGACTGGTGGTCGGCCCAGAAGGCCGTGGGGTTTGTCGAGGCCAACAAGGACGCGCCGTTTCTCCTCGTCTGCAGCCTGACCGGGCCGCACCCGCCCAATGCCGTTCCGAAGGACTTCGTGAACCGCTACGATCCCGAGCTCGTGCGGCTTCCCCCGGAGCCGCCGTTCCCTCTCACGGGCGAGAGGACGCCGGGGGAGCCGCCCCGCCACGGCGCCTTCAAGAACTTCCAGGGAGTCACCCGCGAGACTCTGAAGACGGTCATCGCGCGGTACATGGAATGCGTCGCCGCCACGGACGCCGGCCATGCCTTGGTGGTCGACGCCCTGAAACGCAACGGCCTGTACGACGACAGCCTCATCATCTTCACCGCGGATCACGGCGACCTGATGGGGTCGCGCGGGCCGACCGCCTTATCGAAGTATAACTTGTACGAGCGGGCGATTCGGGTCCCGTTGATCATCAAGCCGCCGAAGAGCCTGGAAAGCTGGACCCCGGGGACGCGCTGCGACGCGCCGGCGGGGTTGATTGACCTGTTGCCCACGATGCTGGATCTGGCCGGCCTGCCGAAATCCGAAGACCTGCCCGGCGTCAGCCTGAAGCCCCTGTTGACGGGGCAGCCGTGCGAGCGGGAAGACTCGATCGCCGTCACGGAGTTTTTGCCGGCGGAGCCTCAACGGCGAGTCTGCGTCAGCGTTCGCCAGCCGGAATGGAAACTGATTCTGGGGCCCTCTGGCGATGAACTGTATCACCTGGCCGAAGATCCCAACGAGTTCCTGAATCTCAGCGGGGAAGCGCGGCATGCGGCGCGGGTCGCGGAGATGAAGTCCGCTCTGGCCGACTACTATCGCGGGGTGTTCCGCCGCTCGGCGTCGGCGCTGCTGAAGTATGATCGGCAGCCGTTCGACCCGTTCCGATGACCGGGGGAGCGGGCGCGCAATCGTCTCCCGGCTTGCCCCTTGACAGGCTCGGGGACTGCGTCCGAGGCGGGCTTTGGCTGGACCGAACGACGACCAAGTCCACCCCGGCAGGGAGGACCTACTCTTCTCCCCGTCTCCGTGTCTCCGTGTCTCCGTGTCTCCGTGTCTCCCCGTCTCCGTGTCTCTCCATCCCCCCATCCCCCTCTCGTTGTTCCCAACGCCGGGGTTTCCACTTGACTTAAAACTCCGGTTCGACAATAGTCCAATCGTCTCGTTCGAGGCCGCGAACCCTCAGGCTCCACGGCGCTGCCGGGAGAACAACATGGCCTGCTCATTTCTGGATTTGGCCTACGACGTTCTGAAGCAATCGCCCAAGCCACTCACGTATCAAGAGGTCTGGCAGACCGCGCGTGAGAAAGGCCTCACGCCCAAAATCAAGACTTCGGGCAAGACCCCGTGGAACACCCTCGGCGCGCAGCTCTACGTGGAAGTGCGAGACAACGATAGCTCGCGATTCATAAAAGTCGGCAAGCGTCCCGCCCGGTTTTTCTTGAAAGAGCGCCAGGCCGAGCTCCCGCCTGATGTCGACAGCAAGCTGGAAAAGGAGGAAATCAGGAAGCCCGAGAAGAAAGGGGATTTCCACGAGCGCGATCTTCACCCCCTCTTGACGTACTTCGCCTACAGCAACCCCTCGTTCAACCGGGGCCGTGCGATCTTTACAAAGACCATCCAACACGAAAAGTCCACGAAGTCGGGCTACAACGAATGGATCCATCCCGACGTGGTGGGCTTCTATTTTCCCCTGGATGATTGGCGCCCCGACGTCATCGAGTTCAACCGACTGTCGGACAATAACTCGCTGCGCCTCTTCTCGTTCGAGATCAAGAAGTCGCTGAGCAAGGGGAATTACCGAGAGTCCTACTTCCAGGCGGTGTCCAATTCATCCTGGGCGCACGAAGGGTATCTCGTGGCGGCGGAGATCCTTCAGGACGACGAGTTCCTCGCCGAACTCGAACGCCTCGCCTCGTCCTTCGGCATCGGGATCATCCACCTCGACCCCGCGGACATCGACGGCTCGCGCATTCTCTATCCCGCGCGCTTCCGCGAGTCCCTGGACTGGGAGACGATCAACAAACTGTGCGAGCAGAACCGGGACTTCGAGAAGTTCCTCCAGGACGTAAAGATCGACTTCGAATCCAAACGCCTCCACCGCGCGGAATACGACGAGGTGATCAAAGACATCGCGAAATACATCAAGGACAAACTCAAGATCGAACAAGGAAGCGGAGCGTACCGCTAACCGGCCGGAATTCTGACATCGGCGACAGTCGGCCTTAATATCTTCCCGAGGCAATGATAGGAAAAAGATCCAATCTCGCCCGATTCTATGGATTGGAGGATCATGGTGCCCAGACCAGCCAACTTCAGTGTCGATCCCCGTTTGGCGTCGCTTCTTGGCGAGACCTATCGGTCGAGTGAGAAGGCGCTGAGGGAGATTGTTGACAATGCTTGGGACGCCGACGCGGAAAATGTCTGGATCGAAATGCCCGATCTCTGGGAAGAGCATCCCATCATCATACGCGATGATGGCACGGGAATGACAGAAAAGGAAGTCCGCTCTGAATACCTTGCCATCGCGAATGCCCGGGCTACCCGCAAGGGGAAGGAGACTGCGGTCAAACGGCGGAGGGTCAAAGGCCGTCGTGGAATTGGGAAGTTCGCCGGGCTGGTCCTTGCGGCTACGATGGAGATTCTCACAAAGGCCAGGGGGAAACAGACGAAGCTTATGATCCGCAAGTCGGACATCCTCCAAGCGGGCAGGGACCTTGAGCGGATCGGTCTTCCTGTCGAGGTCGTTCCTTGTGACGCTGAAGAGCACGGGACAACGGTCACACTATCCGATCTTGATTCTCGGCTGAATCCCCCAAGCCCGGATAAGGTGAAGGAGATGCTCGTGCTTGAATACGGTCGGGAACCCGACTTCACCATCCAGGTTAACGGAAGCCGACTTGCCTCGCACGACGTTTCCGGGGAGAAGTTCATTGAGGAGACAGACTTGGAAGGCGTTGGGAAAGTCCGTCTTGCCTTCACGATCACAGATGAACCAAAAGGCGCAACGAAGGCCGGCGTCGTTACCCGGGTAGGGGGCAAACTCGTCGGTACCCCGGGTTTTTTTGGGATAGAGGAGCGAGAGGATATTCCTGCCGGACTTCGGAACCGCATCATCGGCGAAATCGAGGCCGATGGATTGGAAGACGACGTCTCCGCGGACTGGGGCGGCCTTCTCGAGAACAGCAAGGCCTACAAATCCGTTCAGGAATGGGCCAACGGGCACCTGACCCAAGCTGTAGAAACGACCTTCGCAAGAGATGTGAACTTGGCGCGGGCACGCCTCCAGAAGCAGATCAACAGGCGCCTGCAGGATCTCCCCGAGTACCGGCGCAAGTTTGCCAGCGACGCCCTTGACCGCGTACTGAAGCGCTTCTACGGTGAGTCCCAAGAACGGGTCGCGACCCTCGTGTCTCTGGTGCTGGAGGCCCTGGAGAGGGATGAGTACTGGATAGTCTGCAAGAACATCGAGGACGCTCAGTTCAGCGACATTGTGCAATTTGCAGAAGCCCTTGCAAGTTTTGGACTCCTTGAGATGGCTCTCATGGCGCGCCAAGCCCAGAGCCGCCTCAAATTTCTCGAGCATCTTCAGGCTCTTGCAAATAATCCTGATACGCTTGAGAGAGAAATGCACTTGGCCCTGGAGAAGAATCTCTGGGTCTTCGGGGCCAAATACTCACTTATGACTTCAAACCAGTCGACCACGACAATCATTGCCAAATTCCTCGGCCGGAGATTTCCCGGAAAGGGCACTGCCAAACGCCCAGACCTCTTGCTGGCGCAGAATGTCGAAGGCCGCTATCTTCTCATCGAATTCAAGCGTCCTTCTGATCCTGTCGGACGAGAAGTGGAAGCGCAGGCGAACCAGTACCGAGATGAGCTCGGACCTAATCTCGGCTATATAGAGATCATCATTATCGGTGGTAGCGTTGAGCACATGGACTCCCACTATCAGCAACCTGACACTTGGTTCTTCGGCTACGAGGGCGTTATCTGCACTGCGCGGACGCAGTTGGAATGGCTCTTGAAGGAATTGACAGCCACTAATGGCGCAAATCCCCAGTTTGACGGATTACCTGAGCACCTTGGAAAATCCTCAAAACAGTGACAGCGACTGTTTCCGGCGTGGCTTTCGGGACCCATCGGGACGGACAGGCACCCGATAATGGAGGTTGAGGGATTCACCCTCTCTTTTGTGACGGGATTGACCAGCCTGCTTACCCGGCGAAGAGCGCACGGAAGCCCGCCTGTTCGAAATGCCGGTCGCCCGTCAGGGCTTCGCTCAGGCCGTTCTGGCGCATGACCACAAACGAGATGCAATCGGTAAGCGACCAATCCTTGTCAAATCGGCTTCCATAGAGTCGAAGGCCCTGTTCGAACAGATCATGACTTGCCGGTTCGACGGCGACCAAGGGGTGTGGTCGAAGAAACTCAAAGAAGGAGAGACAACGGCGCCGGCAGGATGGATCCGACATAGCGTCGGCGACTTCGGTGAGGACCCATTCCGTGGTGAGCAACGTGGTTTCCAAGGTCTCCAAAACATCCGCTGCCTTGGCGTGCGCGCGGTCCCGTTCGGACAGCAAGGCGATGAAGAAGAAGGAGTCGGCAAACCAGGCGCTCATGGGCGGGGCTTGCCGTGCAGGTAATGGTCGTGGTGTTCGGCCAGATCTTCCGGGAGGCCTTCCACGGTCCCCGAGAAGCGCCGCAGGCCGTCCTTCAACGACTGCACCAGGTCGGCAGGGGCCAGCGGCTCCACGCTGACCTGGCTCCCTTCGGGCAACGAGGCCGGCGGGTCCAGCACAACGACCCCGTTCTTGACGCGTCCTCGGTACGGCATGGCCGTGGTTCCTTTCGCGACGCAAGCGGTTCATCGGCGGTCGCATCACATTCCACACGCAATCTAACGCGTGTTGAGTCGGCGTTCAACACCAAAGAGAAAACGGTGACGACGACTGTTCTGCTCAAGGGTAGAGTAGCGCGCGGGCGCGGGGGTGTTTGGGTCAGCGGCTTCCGGCGTGGCGACCGTTTCTGGTGGCGTGGAAAGAGCCGGCGGACCGTGCGTCCCGTTTCCTGCGCCTTCTCATGGAATCGTGCATGCGGTTTTCCCGCGCACACGGCTCTCGGAGTTCCCCCTCATCCTCAGGCATGCGCCGGGGTCCCAGGGCGGCGGGTGGGCAGGCGGTAGAGGCCCAAGGCCTCGTACAGCCGTTTCGTGGGATAGTGCGAGTATCCCCTCCCGCGCTTCTGTCGCCGTCGCCGACTCGGCGCTGTGGCGCAGCCG
>JAPLSS010000512.1 GCA_026398515.1 Candidatus Sumerlaeota bacterium
CGGATCATGCTCTATAAATACCTGTCCGTGGATGCCGTAGGACAATACGCCGTGCCGGCGAGAATCATGTACTGCCTGGTCGACGCCATCTGGGTTCCCATCTCCTATCTGGTCCTTCCCGTTCTGTCGCGATCCTACCAATTATCCTATCGCCACATGATTCGAACGGCCTTGAAGTACGCCGCCCCGATGGTGGCGCTGTACATCGCGGCCTGCGGAGGGCTCAGCATTGTCTCCGGGCGCGTCATCGGACTGCTTTGGGGCGCGGCCTACCTGCCCGGGGCTTCCTGTCTTCCCATACTCATCTGGTCGAGTCTGTTTTTCGCGTGCACGTCGTTTATGTATCGAATTCTCATTGTCATGAACAGACAGGCCCACTATATTATTGTGCTTTTGTTGACTTCCGGATTGAATGTTGCGCTGAACCTCTGGCTTATTCCGAGATATGGCATAATCGGCGCGGCGTGGGCGATCCTGGGCAGCAGCGGCGCGGGCTCCGTGGCGTGCGCCGCCGTCTTGTACAAGATCTCCGCGGCCGCCCTGATCTCAACAAACGGGCCGGATGCCGCGGTCCGGTCCACGACGCAGCCTGAACTCCATGACAATGCATCTCTTACAACGCCTCCATGATCGCCTCTGGAAAGCCGTTTCCTCGGACAAGGAGACGGCCTGGATTCTGCGCTTGTTGGAACGCCAACGTTTCCCGAAACGGCCCAGAATCCTCGACGTTGGCTGTGGGTTCGGCCGGACTCTCAAGGCGTTGCAGGATCGCGGCTACTCCGCCCTCGGAGTCGAAATCAACCGCGAAATCCTTGGCCTTCTGAGGGCGGATGGGGTCGCCTGCGTGTCCCTGGAGGAATTCGATGCCCTTCCGCCGGTGGAAAAGGAGTTCCAGGTCGTCATAATAAACCATGTGATCGAACACTTTGTTCCGGCGGACCTCCTGGCCTTCCTCGACCACTACGTGGCGTGTCTGAGCCGCGGAGGGCTGCTGATCGTCAGTTCGCCGCTTCTCTCCGCGTCCTTTTACAATGACTTCGATCACGTCAAGCCGTATCACCCCTACGGGTTCTGCATGATCTTCGGCGACGAAACCCAGCAGGTGCAGTACCGCTCTCGCCATCGGATGGAGTTGGTCGACTTGTGGGTCCGCAAAGGGCCCGTTCCAGCGCCGCTGTGCAAGGCGCGTCTTGTCAGATGGCGGCATTTGTCGCACTATGAGAGACTGTTGAAGGTTCTGGTGGAAGGCTTCTCCCTGGCGGCTGGTTTGGCCTTCCGGTTGTCCTTTGGGGCGATTGGCGGGAAGACCGGCTGGACGGCCGTCTTCCGGAAGGAGTAGCGATTGACGCGAATGCCCGGCCGCCGAACGAGAATTCAGGGGGGCGAACACGTGTCGTTGTGGAGGGCGCGGGGATGAAGGCGCTTGTGGTCGGCCCGGCCCATTTCACCCGTCCAGCGGGCGCCGCCGCCGTCTCGGAGAATTTCCCGGAATGGCAGGGGCAGTTCTTCTGGGTTCGCGCGTTGCGGCGCCTCGGCTTCGAGACTCGCATCTTCCGGTTCACGGATTCCGCCTTGACGTGGCCGGGGCGGCGCCTTCTGGCCGGCCGCGTGGGGTCGTGCGCCGATGTGCTGGGCGTCAATGTGGACTACAACTTGCGCAACGCGCGCCTGCGCCAAGCCGCCGAAGCGTTTGAGCCGGATGTCGTTTTTCTGACAGGCGGAAGCAACATAGTCAAGGCCGCGACCATGCGGGCTATAAGAGCGCGGGGCGCAAAGGTGGCGCTGATCAACGGCACCTCTCCAAAATACTTCGCAACTCGCGCCGAGCGCGGGCTTTGTCGCGAAGTGGATCTCATCGCCGTGAACGACCCAGCGCACGCGAACGAATGGAAGAGCATCTTCGGAGCGCGCCGCGCTCTTGCCATCCCCGTGTCGGGGATTGACCCCGAATACCATCGCCCCTATCAACTGACGCCAGCGGAAAGGCGCGAGTATAGCTGCGACGTGGCTTTCGTCGGCAGCCTGCCGGTTGGACGAAATCGCTACCTGAAGGTCTATTATGAAGACCGTCTCGATCTTCTGCGGAAACTGGCTCAATCCGGCGTCGATCTCGGACTCTGGAGCGACAGCGAGGCCTTGTGCACGCAAGATCCCATCTTGCGACCGCACTATCGCGGAAAGGCGCGGGGCGAGAAACTGATGAAGATCCTCTGCGCCTGCAAGATCGCCCTGAACCATCATGGCCCCACGATGCCCGGCGGCGGCAATATGCGAACCTTCGAAATTCCCGCCTGCGGGGCGCTGCAATTCGTCGATCACTGCCTCGAAGAGTGGTTTGCGGACGGCGTGGAGGCTGTCAAATACCATGCGGTCTCGGATCTCTTGCCCAAAATGCGGCGTTTGTTGGAGCAGGAGGAGGAGCGGCGGGCAATCGCGGAACGAGGCCGGATTCGTTGCCTGAAAGAACATACTTATGATGAACGCTTGACAAAGATCCTCCGTTCGATCGGCGCAATCTGATATGATGAAGCGCGACCCGGCGATCAAATACCATCGCGATCTTTTCCGTCCGGACCAACTCAAAGCGGACGATATAGATCGCCTGAGCGCCGCGTTGGTTCCGCCCGGTTGCCACTTGCTGGAAGTCGGATGCGCCACCGGGTATGCCTCGGAGCACTTCACCAAAGAACTGGGGTGCACAGTCCTCGGGATCGAATACGACGAACCGCAAGCCGAAATGGCGCGCAGCCGGGGGTTGACGGTGATCGCCGGCAGCATTGAAGACCGGGCGACTCTCGCCCAGATCCAGGAACACGTAGACACGCGCGGCGCCTTCGACTGCATCTACGCCTCCTCTGTAATCGAACACCTGGCCGACGGGGCAGGGTTTCTCACCCACATGAAGCCCTTTCTGAAGCCGACGGGAAGGCTGATCGTCACCGCACCGAATATTGCGCATCATACGATTCGCCGAAGACTGTTGCTCGGCCGCTTTGACTACGTCGAGTATGGCATCATGGATCGCACCCATCTCCACTTCTACACCATTCCCTCCTTTCTCCGGCTGTTCGATGAATGCGGGTTTTGCGTGCTGAGCTATGACATCGACGCAATCGACTTTCCCGTTTCTCCCTGGCATAGGCTCCAGGATGTCCTGAGCGCCATCCCGGGGATCGGCCCTTCGCTTCGCCGGCGCTACCGTCGCTTGTTCGCCAATCTCATCGGATACCAGGTCGTCGTGTGCGCGGTTCCCCGAAGCGGGTAGTCCCAATGGATGCATTGCAGCGACATCATCCGACTCACGAGAGCGACTCTGAACCCGTGGATGTTTCGATCTGCATCGTTAATTACAATACCAAAGACCTGCTGCGGGCTTGTTTGCTTTCCATCTATGAGCGCGTCGTCGAGGTCCGGTTTGAGGTGATCATCGTGGACAATGCTTCGTCCGACGGGAGCGTGGAGATGGTCGAGTCCATCTTCCCTTCGGCCAGGCTTGTCAAGAACCGGGAGAACACATACTACGTGGGGGGGAATCGGCAGGCCGTCGCACTGGCGCGCGGCCGGTATATCTTCATCCTCAACTCGGACACGGAGCTGACTGACAGGCATCTAAGCCAGGCAATCCAATATCTCAACCAACATCCGGAAGTCGGCTGCCTGTCGCCGAAGATTATCAATCCCGACGGCTCCATTTTGCACACCAACGTGTGGGGTTGGAATTTCTGGCTTCTTCTGGCGACGTATTCTCATCTATTCGCGTTCCTTCCCGGGATGCGGGAATTCGCCCTGCGGCGGGTCGCCTGGCGCGGCTGGGATCGGACCAGCATTGAGGAGATAGGATGTTTTTTCGGAGGCTGCGCATTGTTTCCCGCGGAGGTTCTTCGGGGAGTCGCGCTTTTCGACCCTCGTTTCCGCATGTATTTCACGGAGTTTGACCAGTCGTCCGCTCTGAAACGCGCTGCGTGGAAGATGATCTACTTCCCTGGATTTGTGGTAATGCACGTGGGGCAGGCCAGCTCTCGCAAGGTCAGGAAGCAGGTTCTCAACCGGATGATCCTGGAAGATCTCCTCTCCCTGCAAAGGAAACATGGCTCCTGGGTGGGATACGCGGTTTTGGCGGCGCTTATGCGCGTGGAATTGCGGCTCCGCTCCCTGGCCCGAAAGGCCTTGGCCAAGCAAGACCAATCTCCCCCGGAAGCGCGGGATTGAAGACGTTATGGCCGGCGATGCGTGTAAAGACATTGTCTTTGTGGTCCGGCGGTTCGACACGATCGGAGGGGTGGAGCGGCACGTTCAGCGCCTCGCGCGGGAACTAAGCGCGCGTGGAATCCGCGTCACGGTGTTCACCGAAGCGGCCGACAACCGCCGCCGCGCCGATCCAGGGCCGGGCGTGCGCGTGGTGCGCTTCGGTCCGTTCCACAACCGCTATCTGCGGACTCTCGCCATGCAGTTGCGCCTGCTCTTCCATTTGCCCACTCTTCTGCGGGCGTCGCTGATCCATTGTCATGATTCGTATCCGTTTGCGCTATGGTATCTTCCGTTCCGCTTTTTGTTATTCTGGAAGCGGGTGTATGTAACCTTTCACGGTTACGAGGGGAACGTCCCGCCGCTGCGCCAGGACGTGTGGCTGCGCCGCGTGACTGAATGGCTGACGCGCGGCAACATCTGCGTAGGCGACTACATTCAAAAGTGGTATGGGACGAAGGCCGATTACATAACGTACGGCGCAATCGACCCGCCTGGCCGGACGCCGCCGTCGCCGGATTTCGCCGCGCCCCGCCTCTGTTTCCTCGGACGCCTGGCGAAAGATACTGGAATATTGACTTACCTGGAGGCTCTTTCTTACCTCAAGACCAAGGGAATGCAGTTTTTGCTGGCGGTGTGCGGCGACGGAGTTCTGCGTAGCGCGTGCGAAGAATTGGCCCGGCGGAATGGTTTGTCCGTGGAGTTTCATGGCGCCGTGGAGCGGCCGGAAGAACACTTAGCTGCCTGCGACGTGGCCTTGGTTTCCGGGTACCTGGCGATCCTGGAGGCGATGGCGCACGGCCGCTTGGTCCTTGCGGTCTATGACAACGAACTGAAGAGAGACTATCTCGAAGGCGTGCGACGGGCAGGCGGCCATTTTCTCATGGCGGGCGGCGCCGGCGAAGCCGCTTCTCATCTGGAGCGTCTTCCGGCGCATCCAGAGGAAGCGTTGGCCATGGCGGGGCGAGGGGCCAGTTGGGCGCGGGGCCAAACTTGGGCGAAGCTAACGGATATGTATCTACAATTATGGGCGAAGGGCGAATAGATGACCCCCGAAAGACCCCCCAGCGGCAAGGCGAGAGAGGCGTTCTACGAGCGATTTCACGCGTCGCGCGGAGAATGCCACAGCCTGCGGATGGAGCGGGATTTCACGTACCGCGAGATCTGCCGGCTGTTGAAGCCGCTATTGAAATCCGGCGACCGCGTGGTCGATATCGGTTGCGGGCCCGGCGCATTGACGCTCTATTGCGCCATGCACGGGTGTCGCGCGACCGGCTACGAGATCTCCGCGAAGGCGGTCGATCTGGCGCGAAAGGCAGCCGAGCGGTTTGAGTTGGGCAACGTGGACTTCGTCAATGCCGACGTCGCCGAGGCGGACCTGGGGACGCCGGCCGACCTGGCGATCTGCTCCGAGGTCCTGGAGCACCTGCCCAACGACGGCGCGATGCTCGAACGGATCAACTCTCTTCTGCGCGAGGGCGGGCGGCTGTTCCTGACGGTCCCCTCTTCGGACGCGCCGCTTCATCGGCTGGCGATGCGGTTGCACGGACGAAACCGGTTCGACGAGGAAGTCGGCCATGTTCGCCGCTACAACGAGGCCGAGATTGCGTCGTTGTTAACGAACCATGGGTTTGCGATTGAGCACATGACTCGACGAGAAGGCCTGCTCCGCAATTGGCTCTTCACCACTTGGATCGGCCGCCAGTTCCGCCGGTTCGTCGTCTTCTTCATGGTCCCGCTGGTTGAGGCGCTGGATCGTTTGACGTGGCCGGTGTTTGGGACATCCGATATTGTCGTGGTGGCTCGGAAGCCCGGGCGCGGAGAATAGTGGAATGGCAACGCCCGCGTCGGTGATCTGCACGGTGTATAACGAGGCCGAGTCGATCGGCGCGTTTCTCGATTCGCTGGCGCGGCAGTCGCGGGTCCCCGACGAGATCGTGATTGTCGATGGCGGATCGACGGATGCGACGGTCGAGATCATCCGGGCGTCGCGGGCGCCGGTCCGGCTCGTTGTCGACCCGGAATGCAACCGAAGGAATCACTCTTCGCCCATCGCTCACGGACGCAACGTCGCGATTGCGAATGCGCAACATAATCTGATCGCCTGCTGCGACGCCGGATGCCGCATCGAGCCGCGCTGGTTGGAGGAGATCCTCGCCCCGCTGGAGCGGGACCCGTCGATCGACGTGGTCGCGGGTTGGTATGAGCCGGACGCGCAGACGGCGTTCGAGCGATGCCTGGCGGCGCTGACCTTCCCGGCGCTGGAAGAGGTCCGCCCCGACGGGTTCCTGCCCTCTTCGCGGTCCGTTGCCTTCCGCCGCTCCGCGTGGGAAGCCGTGGGGGGATACCCGGAACTCTTCTACGTCGCCGAAGACACGCTGTTCGATCTGAATCTGAAGAAGCGCGGACTGCGATTTGCGTTTGCGCCCAAGGCCGTCGTGCGGTGGCGGCCGCGCCCGAATTGGACGGCCGTCTGGCGCCAGGAGTTCCTCTACGCCGAGGGCAACGGCCGCTGCCGGATCAAGTTGATGATCTACCTGGCGCTGATCGGGCGCTACGCCGTGGCGGCGGCGGCGCTGGCGTTCGGTCGCCATTGGACGGTCCGCCTTGGGCTGCCGCTTCTCAGCGTTTTCTTCTATCGCAGTTTTCTCCGGATTCCCGGGGGCAAGCCGCGCTTCTGGCGCGACCGCGCTCCGCTGTGGCGTTGCCTGGCGATGCAACTATGGATTGATGCGGCGACGCTGGCGGGGTGGGTCAAAGGCCGTTTCTTCTGCCGTTAGCGTGGCGTTGCCGTCTTACGGCGCAATCTCAACGTAGGCCGCCGCGAACTCGCCGGTGGTCGGCGGGTTGTAGGGCGGCAGCCAGCTGGCCCCGCGGATCAGGAACCAGTACGCGCCCGGCGCGGGAACCGTGAGGTCGACGGTTCCGGCGAGGAAATCGGCGTTCGGATAGAAGACAAACTGCCACATCGAATGCCACCACGGGCCGTCCAGCGCCACCCAGTCGTTCGCCGCCACGCTCCAGGCGACGATCTGGTCGTGCCACGTGCCGAAGGCTTCCGGCCTCCACGTCAAGCGAACCGTCCGCCCGCCCAAGTCGACGGCCTGCACATCCAGCGGCGTGTGGGGAGCGCCGCTATAGACAATCCCCGTCCACGGATTCGCGCACGCGAACCACTCGCCGCCGAAGAACTGGCTGGAGACCCAAATATGGTAGGCCCCGGAGTTGCGCAGTTCGAGCGTGCCGCTGGTCGGATGCGGCGGGTACGGCGCCCACATCCCCACGCCGCCCGTCGGCAGGACCCATGTCCCGGCATACACGTCCCAGCCGAACCCCAGATACTGCCAGGGATCGGCGTGGGCGTTGGTCCATGCCAGCTGCGCCGCGCCCCCGCCATTGTCCGCGACGCCCGTTAACCACGGCGGTCCCGGCTCGTCGGCGCCGGCCAAGTCCATGGCAAAAGATCCTGAGAGGGCATAGGCGCTCGCCCACGGCTGCCCGCCCTTCACATCCAGCAGGAAGGGAGGGGAAACATCATAGACGCTCGCGTAGGCCAACGCGGCGCTTGTTGTGGAAAGCCAGAGAATCGCCAACGCAAATGCTTGCCGTGCTCTCATTGTGTCATCCTCCGGAATCGGTCTCCCTGACCATGGACGCGCCTCATGTCATTCCGTGTCGCGACCTTGCTAGGCAGATGAAGCCAAGGCAGAAAACCTAGTCTTGAGCCCGCGCGACCCGAAACCCGTAGCGACAGTGGACGAAATCCGAGGGTTGGGAATAGCGAAAGGCAGACCTGGAAGCGAGCGCATCGTTGTTCCAACAACCGCTTCGCACGACGCGGGAACCGCTCGTTGGATTCAACCACGCGCTTCCATCGGCCGGCGCTCCAGTGTAACTATCGTGCCAGTAGTCCTGGCACCACTCCCACAGATTGCCGGACATGTCAAAAAGACCGAATTGGTTGGGGAGCTTTTGTCCGACGGGATGCGCCGTGCCCGTGTTGTTTGCGCCATACCACATGTAATCCGTCCGGTTGCCGGGGAGAAGCCCTGCCGGGCCGTCTTCGAAATTGTCGCCCACGGACAGAGAGTCGCCGAAGTAGAAGCGCGTCTGCGTCCCGCCGCGGCAGGCGCACTCCCATTCGGCCTCGGTGGGCAGGCGCGCCGGATTGCCGATCTGCCCTGTCGCCTGGAGATACTGGTTCATCTTCTCGAAGAACCCGCCAGGGCCGGCGATCATGTCCCAACTAACATCATAGACAGGGTAGTTGTCTCCCACGCCATAGCCGGAAGCGGGATTCGATCCCATGACGGCCGTCCACTGCTTCTGCGTCACCTCGCACTTCCCGATCCAGAAGTTGCCGCTCAAAGTGACAGCATGCGGAGGCTTCTCGTTGTCGAAACCGCCTCTGTCGGTCGATCCCATCACGAATACGCCGGCCGGGATCAGCACGACCTCCATCGGCACGCCGCCAGGAAGAGAGAGAACAGATTCGGAAGATCCCCCCGGCCCGTTGGCGATCACCTTGATCCGGGCGTTTGTCGAATACAGGCCCGGCTGATCAGAGCCGGCGTCCCAGACGATGTGCTTGCTCGTCCCGTTGACAATGCCCGGCCCGACGTCGCCGGTGAGAAACGCGGAACGGGGCGCGGCGCTCCACGTCGCTCCGTTGTCCACGGACAGCAAGACGCTGACCGTCGCCGGCCCGTCCCACCCCGACAGGTCATAGTAGATGTCGACGATCCCCGCGCCGCCCGCCCGCTGACTGGCCACGACGTTGGAGACCGCCGGCGATTGACTGTATCCCAGAGAAACGAATGCGAACGCCATGAACGCCGACAGAATGGCTCCCCGCACACCGCGCCTGCTCATCAGTTGTTCGCTCATGCCCATGGCCCCCAATGGAATTCCGACGGAATGACTTCCAGAAAACGCGCTGGACCGATTGTTGAAGCGATACGTCTTGGAACGGGGGCCTCTTGCCCCGCGGGCGAGCCAACCATCTCTCCCCGTCCCAGGAGAAACTTGAGGTTGAACGGCTGAAATGGTCAAGTTCAATGTGCCTGAAGGTTGAAACCGCCCGATGGCCGCAAGGACAAGAGGACGGCCAGAGCGAATCAGCCGAATCAGCGAATCAGCCCCGCCGCATGGTTGGGGTTGACCCTCGCCGCCGGGCGGCATATATCAATCACTGGAAGCCGCCATCCGCCGAGCGTTATCTTCCCTTCAGCGCATGGCGGCGCCGAGAGGGGCCATTCGACGGATACTCACTCGACTGAAGTCCAATGTATGCCTAACTCGACTCTTCTCAATCGTTTTTGGCGGCTGCTGGGGATGGACCAGGCGGAAGCGCTTCTGGCCGAACTGGAGGAGCTCGGGCCGCTCGATCCGCACTCTCCCGGCGCGGAGGAGTTGCTGTTTGTCTGGGCCATGGCGCTGTGGCGCGCCAACCGTCCCGAAGAGGCCGAGGAGAAGCTTCACGAACTGCTGCGACTCAACTCGCGCTCCGCCTCCGGCCACCTGCAGTTGGCCAACCTTTTGGACGAGACCGAGCGCTTCGAGGACGCCGAGCGCCACTACGCGCGCGCCGACGAGCTGGCCGCCGACACCAGCGCCATCCTGGTCAACTGGGGCATCATGCTGTGCCGCTCCGGCGATCACGAGCGCGCCATCGAGAAGTTCGAGCAGGCCGAGCGGGGCGGCGCCGACGACGACGATCTCCACTTCCATTGGGGCATCAGCCTGGAAGCGCTGGACGACCTCGACGGCGCCCGCCGCCATCTGGAGGTGTGTCTGAAGCGCGGGCGGCGCGAGGCCGGCCTTCTGTCGCGCCTGGGCATGGTGTATTCCGACCTCGGCGCGGACGAGGAGGGCGAGGCGTTGCTGCGCGAAGCTTGCGCCGCCGATCCCGAAAACAACGAGTATTTGTTCAACCTCGCCACCTGCCTGAAACGCCGACGCCGCTTCGAGGAAGCCGAGGCGCTGGGGCGCCAGTTGGTCGGCCGGGAGCCGGAGAACGCTGAATACTGGGGCCTCTACGGCGACATCGCCCTCGATCGCGGCGATATGGTCAACGCCCGCGCCCGCTACCAACGGTCGTTGGAAATCAACCCGAACGAATCGTACACGCTGTCGGGGCTGGGGTGGGTCGCCTTCCATTCGGGCCAGCGCGAAGAGGCGCAGCGGTTTTCGCTGATGGCGCTGGCGTGCGACGCGGGCAACGGCAGCGCGCTGGATTTGCTGCGCGCGTCACGTCCGGCGCATCGCCGGCTGGGGCGCTACACGCTGGCCATCTGCGGCGAAACGGCCGAGGGCGAGCGGTTCGTCAAGAGCGTGGACTGCCTGGCGTCCAACGAGGACAAGGCCCAGCAATACGTCAAGGAAGTCCAGGAAGCCTTCCCCTCCGAGATCTGGTGGGAGATCCAGGAGACCGAGCTCGTCGAGTTCGTCAAGGACGAGCGCCCCGGGGTCTGCTGGATTTCCGAGCCGGACGTGTTGGAATGAATGCGGAGTGCGGAATGCGGAATGAACGACTCCGCACGGTCTGAATGAGCCGATTCTTGGAGCAGGGCTCGACCTGCGCCGGGATAGAACCAGCGTCTTTGTTTCCAGACTCCGCACTCCGCATTCCGCATTCCCCATTCGGCAATTCCTTGACTTTCCCCGGCGCGCGGTCCGAAAGTCCGTTTTGAAAAACGGGGACTGGCTCGCTTTTCCGGCCCAGGGTTTTAGACCTCCGTTTCATGACCCCCCGGAAAAGCGTGCCTGTCCCCGGTTTTCCCGGTTTTCAATCTGGCAACCCCATTCCACTCGCAAGGGAGCGCGCGCAACGTATGGACCGGTATTTCTACCTCATTATGCTGATCTCGATCGGCTCGTTGGCGGTGGCCGGCGCCCTGGCCCGCTGGGTCCTCGCCAAGGACACCGGGACCGAGAAGATGCGCGTCGTGTCCGACGCCATCAAGGAGGGCGCCGAAGCCTTCCTCAAGCGCCAATACGGCACCATCGGAATGTTGTCGGTCGTGCTGGCCGTGATCCTGTTTGCTTTTTACGCGAAGGTGAAGGGCATGGACCTGGCCTACAAGACCGTCGTCTCCTTCCTCTTCGGAGCGGCTTGCTCGGCCATCGCCGGCTTCATCGGCATGTTCATCTCCATCCGGGCGAACATCCGCACGGCCTCGGCGGCGACGAAGAACCTGAACACGGCGCTGCAGATCGCCCTGCGCGGCGGAGCGGTCTCCGGCATCCTGGTGGTGGCCATGTCGCTCCTGGGCGTGGGGCTGCTGTTCTGGATCATGGGCGGCTTGCAGCGCCCCGACGTCATTCCGCTGCAGATCGTCGGCTACGGGTTCGGCGCGTCGTTCGTGGCGCTGTTCGCGCAGCTCGGCGGCGGCATCTACACCAAGGCGGCCGACGTCGGCGCGGACCTCGTGGGCAAGGTCGAAGCCGGCATTCCCGAAGACGACCCGCGCAACCCGGCGGTCATCGCCGACCTCGTGGGCGACAACGTGGGCGACTGCGCCGGCCGCGGCGCCGACCTGTTCGAATCGACCGCGGCGGAGAACATCGGCGCGATGATCCTGGGCATCGCCCTCTACAAGATCGGCGGTAAAGACGGCCCGGTCTTCGGCATCGGCGCGATCCTTTTCCCGCTCTTCGCCCGCGCCCTGGGTCTGATCGCCTCGATCCTCGGCGTTTTGTCGGTCCGAGTCATCGGCAGCGAAGAGAAGGGCTGGGAAGACCCGATGAAGTCGCTGAACCGCGGCTACTTCGTCACCACGGTTCTGGCGATCATCGGCTTCTACGTCGCCGTCAAGCTGCTGTTGCAGGGGCAGACCTTCTTCTTCCTGTCCGGTCTGGTCGGCATCCTCTGCTCCTACGCCTTCGTGTGGATCACGCAGTACTACACGGAATACCGCTATCGCCCGGTGAAGTGGATCGCCGACTCGTGCCGCACGGGGCCGGCCACGACGATCATCGCCGGCCTGTCCGTCGGCATGGAATGCACCGCCCTTCCGATCCTGGTCATCGCCGCGGCGCTGATGCTCTCCTACAAGTTCGGCCAGCTCGGCATGCTCAGCGCGCTGGGCGGTTGGGGCGGCATGGAGGCCTACAAGGTCACCCCGAACGCGGCGGGCCTCTACGGCACGGCCATCGCCACCATGGGCATGCTGTCGACTGCGGCCTACATCCTGGCCATGGACACCTTCGGCCCGATCACCGACAACGCCGGCGGCATCGTCGAGATGAGCGAGCAGCCCAAGGAGATCCGCGTCAAGACCGACCGCCTCGACGCCGTGGGCAACACGACCAAGGCGCTGACCAAGGGCTACGCCGTCGGAAGCGCGGCCCTGGCGGCCTTCCTCTTGTTCCAGGCGTACATCGACGAGGCCAACGAGTATCTGAGCGCGGCGGCGAAGAAGATTGGCGCCGTGCCCCAGTTGATCGAACACGTCGACCTGGGCCACGTGCCGGTTTTCGTCGGCGGCGCGATCGGCGCCATGCTCGTCTTCCTCTTCTCGGCGCTGGCGATTCGCGCGGTGGGCCGGACGGCGCAGACGATCATTCTCGAAGTCCGCCGCCAGTTCCGCGAGAACCCGGGCATCATGGCCGGCACGAGCAAGCCCGACTACGCCCGCTGCGTCGACATCGTCACCCGCGGCGCGCTGAAGGCCATGATCGCGCCGGGCATCCTGCCGGTGCTGGTCCCCACGGCGCTGGGCTTTGGCTTGAAGTTTGTCTCCAAGCCCGGCACCGCGCCCCAGTCGGTGGCGGCGCTGCTAATGGTCGGGACGATCGTCGGCATCCTGATGGCGCTGTTCATGAACAACAGCGGCGGCGCCTGGGACAACGCCAAGAAATTCATCGAAACCGGCCAGTACGGCGGCAAGGGAAGCGACGCGCACAAGGCGGCGGTCGTCGGCGACACCGTCGGCGACCCGTTCAAGGACACCGCCGGCCCGTCGCTGCACGTCCTGATCAAGTTGCTCTCGACGGTGACGCTCGTTCTGGCGCCGCTGTTCATTTGAGAGCCGAGCGCGCGTGTTGAAAGCCAATTCGGGGCGAAGCCAATTCCGGCTCCGCCCCGGGTTCGTTCCAAATCCCGGGGACCAGGTAGGCCGCCTTGGCCCTAACTTGGCGCAGCCAAAGCCAAGGGCGATCGGCTTTTTCCCGAAATCTTTAGCATAAAGCGTAAGATTTCGGGAAAACGGGCCTAAGGCGGCTGAAGTCTGGCCGGACCGAG
>JAPLSS010000223.1 GCA_026398515.1 Candidatus Sumerlaeota bacterium
GGGTGATAGGGGAGTCGGACATGGGGCGAACCTCTTGGGTCTTTTCATTAACCCCTCGTTTCAACGAGGGGTTCCCGCGAGTATGTGCATCCTCCAACCCCTCGTTGAAACGAGGGGTTAATGAGAAGACCCTTCAGAAGGGCCTGGTCGAAGCACTACAGACGAGCTTCCACCCGCGTTCCACGAAGGGCCGCTTGGGCGATGCGCTCGATGGTCGCCTTGTAATCGAACCCTCCCTGTTTCGCCGCGGCGGAGAACCCGCAATCGGGCGTCAGGCACGGGTTCGCGTTGATCTCCAAGACCCACGACCGCCCTTCGGCGTCGACGCGGAAATCCACCCGCGCGTAGCCGCCCAGCCCAAACAGGCGCCAGCATTCCAGCGCCAGGCGGCGCAATTCTTCCAGCAACGGTTGGTCCTTCTTTCCGAATCGGAAGCTCCGCGGCGTGTGGGTGTACTCGAACGAGCCGGTCACCCACTTGGCCTTGTAATCCACCACGCGCCACTTCTCCGGCGGGTAGTCTTTGAAAACGATTTCCGCCGGCGGCATCACCTCCGGCCCGTCCGGCCCTTCCAGCAGCGAGAGGTTGAACTCGCGTCCGTCGATGAAGGCCTCGGCGAAGACCCCGCCTTTCACCCGCGACGAACGCCGCTCCAACTCGCGCCGCAGGTCCTCGAGGCCCAACCCTTCGACGATGCCGCTCTCCTCCATCCCGACCGAGGCGTGCTCCCAGACCGCCTTGATGATATGCCGGCCCGGCAGCTCGCCTTCGCCCTCGGCCTTGTCGAGCGCGACCCACGGCGCCGTCGGCAGCCCCGCGCGGCGCATAATCCGCTTCGCCAGGATTTTGTTGGAGGTGACGTACATCGCCTCGGTGTTCGAGCCGGTATAGGGCAATCCGAGGTAGTCCAACACCGCCGGCGCCAGGTAAATCAGCCGCCCCTGCCCCTCGACGGATTCCACCAGGTTGAACACCGCGTCGGGCTCGATCGCGCGCAGCCGCTCGATGCTCTCCTTCACGTCGAGCGAGAAGACCGCGCGCGCCGGCTCGTGGCCCAGGTCAGCGAGCGTGTCGGACACGGCTTCGGCCGCCAGCAGCGTGTCGCGTTCATCCTCGGGCGCGTCCGCCGGGATCGCCTGGTGCAGCACGGCGATCCGGGCGCGCGGCGAGGCCGGCGGCGCGTCGCCCGCGCGGCCGGTCCGCCCGTCCGGCTTCGGCATTTTCAAGCCGTGCCGCTTTATCGCCGATTCCACGATCCACGTCATCAGCCGCTGGTACGAAACGCCCTCGGCGGCGGCGGCCATGGGCAGGTCGGAATGCTCGGGATGCAGCCCCGCCAGCGGATTGACCTCCATGAATTGCAGGCGCCCCGCCGCGTCGGCCCGCACGTCCACCCGCCCGCCGTCGCGGCAGCCCAACCCTCTCCACGCCGCCAGCGACACGGCGATGGCCTCCTCGGCGATCGGGCCCTCCACGCGCACGTATTTCACCAATTCCTCGCACTTCTCTTTATTGACGTACGAGTAAACGTCCTGTTCGGCTTCGGGGTTCAGCACGATTTCCAGCACGCCCACGGACCGCGCGTCCCTTCCCGTGCCGACGATGCCGACCGTGAACTCGCGTCCCGGCAAAAACGCCTCCACCAGGACCGGCTGATGGAACTGCTCCAGAAGCGCCTTGCACCGCGCGCGCAGCTCCTCGGGGGATTGAATCTTCGAAGCGGGGGTGACGCCCTTGCCCGTCCCTTCGGCCACCGGCTTGGCGAACAGGGGATACGGCAGGTCGATGTTCTCGACGTCGGATTCACGCTCCACCACGCAGAAGCCCGGCGTGGGAACGCCCAAGTCGCGGATGACGCGCTTGGTCATGCCCTTGTCCAGCGAGAGGGCCAGCGTCAGCGGATCGGAGAAGACATACGGGATGTTGTAGGCTTCGAGCAAGGCCGGAACCTGCGCCTCGCGCGCCACGCCGCGCAGCCCTTCGGCGATGTTAAACACCAAGTCCCAGCGGTCGCCCTGGGCCAGGCGCTCGGTCAGCCGGCGCACGTGGCCGATGCGGTCGGTCTCGAACCCCATGCGCCGCAGCGCGCCGTCAATGGAGTCGATCGTGGACAGACGATCAAACTCGGCGGTCTCCTCTTCGCCGTAGCCTTCGGCCAGATAGTCGTCGCGCAGATCGTACGTCAGCCCCACTCGCATGTTCACCGTCTCCTCCGAAGATCGACGTATGGAGTCCCGCCTTCAGGCGGAATGCCTCGCAGCCATCACCGTTCCCATTCCACCTATTCCGCCTGAAGGCGGGACTCCATACGTCCCATTTCCATGCGCTCTTCGGGTATCGCGAAACCCCATCGGCCGCTTCCACAAAGGAAGTGGGAAAGGGGCGCCGACGCCCCCGCCGCGGAGGCAAACCGCGGAACGCCACGCTCCGAAGCGGGGCCACGCCCCGCGACACGCTTGTCAGGAGGAATAAGACGTATAGGACGGGTCCGACCTATAGGTCCTATGGCTGTGTTCCCACCGAGCCGCCCGGATCGGGATAGCGATACACGCGCCCTTCGTAGTTGCGCAACAGAAGGTCGTCGCCATCGCGGCCGACCACGTAATCAGGCAACAACGGAATCTTCCCGCCGCCGCCGGGCGCGTCGATCACGTACGACGGCACGGCGTAGCCGCTGGTGTGGCCGCGCAGCCCCTGGATGATCTCCAACCCCTTCGCCACCGGAGTGCGCAGATGGGCGGACCCCAGAATCGGATCGCACTGATAGAGATAATACGGGCGCACCCGATTCCGCAACAGCCCGTGCGCCAGCTGCTTCATCGTCTCGACGTTGTCGTTGACGCCGGCCAGCAGCACCGTCTGGCTGCCGAGCGGTATGCCCGCGTCGGCCAGACGCGAGCAGGCGCGCTCGACTTCCGGCGTCAATTCGTCGGGGTGGGTGAAGTGGATGCTCATCCACAGCGGATGATACCGCCGCAGCATCCGCGTCAGCGCGGGGGTGACGCGTTGCGGCAGCGCGACCGGGGCCTTCGTGCCGATGCGCGCCACTTCCACGTGCGGGATGCGCGTCAGCCGTTCCAGCAGCCATTCCAGCCGCTCGTCGCTCAACGTCAGGGGATCGCCGCCCGACAGCAGCACGTCGCGCACCTCGGGGTGGGACTCGATGTACTCGATGGCCCGCTCCCAATCCTTGCGCGCCGTGGGCATTTCGCCCGCCTTGCCGACGATGCGCGCCCGCGTGCAATAGCGGCAATACACCGAGCAGAAGCCGGTGACGAGGAAGAGCACCCGGTCGGGATAGCGATGCACGATGCCCGGGACTTGGCGGTCGTCCTCTTCCGCCAGCGGGTCGCATGATTCGCCCGGCGATTCCCGATACTCCGCCGTCGAGGGAATCATCGTGCGGCGCAGCGGCTGCGCGGGATCGTCCGGGTCCATCAGGCTCGCGTAGTACGGCGTGATGCCGAGCGACAGCCGCGCGTTGCGCGCGATGGCGCTTCGTTCGTCGTCGGACAGGTGAAGGATGCGTTCGAGGCCGGCCAGATCCCGAAAACAGTGGCGCAGTTGCCAATGCCAGTCGTTCCACTCGGCGTCGGAGGCCAGAGGAAAGAACCGTTTGTGGAAGACTGACGTGCGGGACGCGTTGCGGGCGCCGTTCCAGCGATGCGGGGGCCTGGCGAGTTGCGTCTCGCCATGGGAGCCATGAGAGCCGTTGCGGCGTCCGTTGACGCTATGGGGGCGGTCTGTCTCAGGAGGTTCCGCGACCGCCAACGCAGAGGACGCTGTCCATTGTCCATCAGAGAACTGCCACGGGTGCGAGCGACTACCTGGAGGCTCGGTAGTTTCAGCGTTTAACCCTTCACTGTCGCCTCCGGCGTCCCTATGCTGGTTCATATACGGCGGGCCCCTTTTTCGGGTGGGATGAGTCAGCTCGTTTTTCGAGCTCTGAAGGCGCCTTTTATCCCATTTTCGCAAGATGTCAAGCTATTTCGCAAATCGTTCCCCCCGAAATGCGCTTTTTTTGCACAACAAAACGGTTATTCCGGGCCTTTGGCGGCGCAAAATTGAGATATATAACTGATTTTCCTATGCTTGCCAGCGCAACGTTGCACGGCCGGCGTCAATCGCCGTCCTATCCTTCGGCCAGCGGGCCAGCGGCCATCCTCAAATGCGTTATTCTGCGCGAAAGCCATCGCCGCGTCCAATATCTTGTGCCGTCAAGGTCGGCGGCGTTCGGCCCTTTGTGCCTGTGGAAAGGTTATGATGACTGAGTTTGAATCGTTGGCTGGGCGAAACGACGGCGCCTTGTTTTTCGATGTCTTCTCTCAAAATCCACGGCGGGGGCCAGCCAAGCCAGTTCCGTGCCAGCAAGCGGCCGAGACGCTGAGGGAACAAGCGGCCGCGCTCTTCCGGATTGCGTTTCAGAACGATTTGGCATACATTTTGTCGCCATGAACGTCGGCTGCTACGAACAGAAGGCGGAATCATGAAAGGCAAAATCATAAAAACGAAACGTCGTCGTTCATTATTTTATGAATCATCATTCTGCCTTGCTTTTTCTGCGCTCGGCTTCGATGATGCTTCCTTCTGAGGCGCGAAGCGCGTACCATGGGTTCCCGGTTGCATGCCCTATCCCCCGAGGAACGATCCATGGTCGAACCCGACACCCAACGCCCGCGCCGCATGCTCCTGATCGAAGACGACTCGGGCTACTCCGAACGCCTGCGGCGCAATTTGGAGACCGAAGGCTTCGAAGTCGACGTCGCCGCGTCCGGCGCCGAGGCGCTGGACGTGCTGCGCCAGAGGTTCTTCGATCTGGTGGTCACCGACATCAAGATGCCCGACATGAGCGGCGTGGACGTGCTGCGCGCCATCCGCGCGGGCGAGGCCGAAGGGCTGGACCCGGACCTGCCGGTCGTGGCGTTGACCTCCGTCAACACGGTCGAGACCGCCGTCGAAGCCATGAAGCTGGGCGCGGCCGACTACATCTCCAAAGAGGCGGAGAAGCGCGAGCTGCTGGTGCGGCTGCGGCGCGTGCTCGATCAGAGCCGCCTGCTGAACGAGAACCGCCTGCTGCGCGCGCAGGTCGAGCGGGAGCAAGCCTTCCCCGGCCTGGTCGGGCGCAGCGAGGCGTTGCGCCGCATTTCGCGGGAGATCCAGAACGTGGCCCCCAGCGACGCCACGGTTCTCATCAGCGGCGAAACGGGCGTGGGCAAGGAGCTCGTCGCGCGCGCCCTGCACCAGGCCAGCCCGCGGCGCGCCGGGGCGTTCCTGGACGTGAACTGCGCCGCGTTGCCCGACGACAACCTGTTTCAGTCGGAGGTCTTCGGCCACGAGCGCGGAGCGTTCACCGGGGCGGTGATGCAACGCAAGGGCCGCTTCGAACTGGCCGCCGGCGGCACGCTGTTCTTCGACGAGATCGCCGAGCTGTCGCGCGAATCGCAGGCCAAGGTCCTCAAGGCCATCGAGCTGATGGAAATCACCCGACTGGGCGGCTCGCGTCCGATTCGCGTGGACTGCCGCCTGATTTGCGCCACCAACAAGGACCTGGAGGAAGTGGTGCGCCAAGGCGGCTTTCGCGAGGACCTCTACTATCGC
>JAPLSS010000866.1 GCA_026398515.1 Candidatus Sumerlaeota bacterium
TGCGGGGGGATTGAGGGGGGTGGCGCGGTAGCGGTGAGCGGCAGCAGTGATGAGATGCGCCCGTTTTGGTGTTGAGCATTCCACCGCGTGAGAGCATGGTCTTTTATCCGCATTCCAGGGAGGCCGCGCATGGACATTCGAATCCTTCCCTCGTTTCTTTTTTCGTCAGGACTGCTCTTGATGGCGTGTCAACGTCTGGGCGCGCAGGGCGACCTGGCCAGCCTCGCCCGGTTGAGCGACGCCAAGACGCTGCGCGAATCAAGCTACGACCGCGATCTCGAAGGCAACCGGGACGCCCGCCCCATCGCGCCGGGCGAAACGCTGACCCTGGGCGAGCTGGAAGGGCCGGGCGCGATCACCCACCTGTGGTTTACGGTGAACGCCGAGGATCCGCTCTACCCGCGCTCGCTCGTGTTGCGCATTTACTGGGACGGGGAGCCGGAGCCGGCGGTGGAATCGCCGCTCGGCGACTTTTTCGCCGTCGGCCACGGCGCCGACGTTCCGGTCAATTCCATTCCCGTGCAGGTTTCCTCCGAGGGCCGCGCGCGCAATTGCTACTGGCGCATGCCGTTCCGCAAGTCGGCGCGCCTGACCGTCACCAACGACTCGCCGGCGTCCCGCGTCCGCTCTTTCTACTATTACGTCGACTACGAGCGCTTGCCGTCGCTATCCAAGGACACGCCGTATTTCCACGCGCAGTACCGGCAGGAATACCCGTGCCGCCCGGGCGACTACCTGATCCTCGACGCCGTGGGCCGGGGCCATCTCGTCGGCACGGTCCTCTCGGTCTGGCACACGCGCGGCAGTTGGTTCGGCGAAGGCGACGACCGCTTCTACATCGACGGCGCCGCGACGCCGACTCTTCACGGCACGGGGACCGAGGACTACTTCAGCGACGCCTGGGGCTTTCGCCCGTTCAACCAGCCCTACCACGGCGTGACGCTGTGGGACGGCGGGCGGATTGGCGGACGCGGGACCGCCTATCGCTGGCACATCGTCGATCCGGTCCGGTTCGAGGAGTCGTTGCGGTTCACCATCGAGCACAAGGGGCCGGTGCTCGATTTGGAGGGCAAGAAACTGCAAGGATATGGCGAGCGCCACGATTGTTATTCCTCGGTGGCCTTCTGGTACCAAACGGGCCGGGCCAAACGCTTCGCCGAAGTCCCGCCGCTCGCGGAGCGATTCGCGCCGCAGGTCCGCATCGAGGGCGCGAAGCTGGTCCAGACCGGCCAGGCGCGCGCCAGCAAAGGCGACGAGATCACAACCCAGCGCGTCCTGGGCAATGCCAACCAGCTGTGGTTCAAGCCCAAATCGACCACCGAGACGCCCTGGCTCGAAGTCGATTTCGACGTGGAGACGGACGCGGCGTATCTGGTCGAAGGCGCCATGACGCACTCCTGGGACTATGGCGATTATCGGGTCCTGCTGGATGGCAAGGAGGTGGAGAAGCGCGCCCCGCTCTACTCGCCGCAGACCATCGCCCAGACCCACGGCTGGGGCGCGCACGCTCTTTCCGCCGGCCGCCACACGCTGCGATTCGAGTGCGTGGGTTCGGCGAAGGAGTCGAAGCCGCGCTCCAGCGCCAGCCCGGGCCGGCTGTTGGGGCTGGAGGCGGTGGTGTTGACGAAGGTGGAATGAGGGGGGCGAATGCGGAATGCGGAGTGCGGAGTGCGAAATGTCGAATGATGGATGCCGATTGCCGATTGTCGATTGTCGATTGAACGACACGGCGTTTCTCGTTGAACCGAGGCTCCTCGTGGGTTGGCGACTGACGAAAAAAAGGCCTTCGCCCCATTGAGGGCGAAGGCCTCTTGTCCTTCCAAGCACAGCGCAATCTGGTTACGGCGTGGCCGGAGCCGCGCCTGCCGGGGTCGCCGACTTCTGCATGGCGCCCGCCGACTTTTCCATCGCGCCCGCTGCCTTTTCCATCGCGCCCGCCGACTTCTGCATGGCGTCCGCCGACTTCTCCATCGCGCCGGCCGCCGGCTTCGAAGCCGGACCGCCCGGGGCCGCCGACTTCTCCATGGAGTTCGCCGACTTTTCCATCGCGCCCGCTGCCTTTTCCATCGCGCCCGCCGACTTCTCCATGACGCCCGCCGACTTCTCCATCGCGGCGGCCGTCGCCTTGGCCTCCGCCGCCTTGGTCTCCGCCGCCTTGGTCGCCGCCGCCTTGGCCTCCGCCGCCTTGGTCGCGGCGGACTTCGTGGCTTCCTTCTTTGGCTCCGGTGGCGGCTCCTGGGGCGCGCACGCCCACAGCAGCACACCGGCGCTCAACGCCAATGCCCATGCTTTCACTGCCTTCGCTGTACGCATTGTGTTCCTGCTCCTTTCCGCACATAGAGGATTGAACTCGGGAGCGGGGCTCTCCGTGGCCTTGATTGCGGATCCCGCGTCTCCATGATGATGCCTGTGAGCGTGTATGAAACTCCAGTCCGCCAAATTGGTCAAGGGAATCCTATGGATTTTCGATTTTTGATTGTCGATTGTCGATTGGGTCCGGAGGCGATAGTTTTCCCCGGATATCGAGGACCGGTTCAGGTGGACCAATCGTCCTGCCCCAAATCGTCCTGCCTCCAATCCGTTCCGTATCTCGTTGCAACCATGGGCAGGACGATTCGCGCCGATTTTCATTGGCAATCGAAAATCGACAATCGACAATCGGAAATCCTTCCCCCGCCCGGAGTCCCCGATGCCCTCGTTCCTCGGATTGCACCTCGCGATCTGGATCGTCCTGGCCATCTACCTGGCCGCCATGCTCGCCCTGGGCTGGTGGAGCAAGCGCGGCATTCACGACCAGGAAGGCTTCCTGATGGGCAACCGGCGCTTCGGCGTCTTCTTGATGGCCATGCACTCCTTCGGCACGGGCACGCATCCCGGCGACGTGGCCGGGGTGACCAGCAAGACCGTGTCGGCCGGCGCGTCGGGCGTATGGGTGTCGTGGCTGTGGATGTTCGGCACGCCGTTCTACTGGCTGATCGCGCCGGTGGTCAGGCGCATGCGCTGCCTGACCGTGGCCGACTACTTCGAGGAACGGTTCGGCCGGTCCGCGGCGATCCTGTATGTCCTCGTCGCCACGATCGGCATGACGGTGGCCCTGGCGAGCATGCTGCTGGCCACCACGCGCACCGTGCAGGGCATGATGGGCAAAGCGGAAATGGCGGCGGCGGCGACAGCTCTCTCCGCGCCCGGCTCCGATTCCATCGAGGTCCCCGTGGGCGCCGGCAAGTCGGAATCCGCCCGCCCCGCCGCGGGAGTCTCGGCGCGGGAAAGCGACCAGTGGTTCTTCGGCATTCTGCTCGTCTCCACCGGGGTATTCGTCCTCTATAGTTATTGGGGCGGACTCATCGCGGCGGTGCGCGCGGACGCGGCCCAGGGGTTGATGATCATCGCCTTGTCGTTTCTCGCCATTCCGGCGGCCATGCGCCTGCCCGCGCTGGGGGGATGGCGCGGCGTGCTGGGCACGGTCGGCGCGCTGGGCGACCCGCCGGGGCAATACCTTCAGCTCTTCAGTTCGCGGGGCGGCTTCAGCCTCGTGACCATCCTGATGCTGTGCGCCTATGCGCCGCTGAGCATGATGGCGCAGCCGCACCTGATGACCGTCTGCGGCGCCGGGCGCAGCGAATGGGAGGGCCGGTTCGGCTTCACGTACGGCAACATCCTCAAGCGCGTCTGCACGATGGGTTGGGCGCTGCTGGGGCTGTGCTGGCTGGCGTATCTGACGAAGACGGGCGCGCGCGTCCATCCCGACGCCGCCTTTGGCGATTCGGTCCGCTATCTGCTCTCGCCCGTCCTGCAGGGGGTGATGCTGTCCTGCGTGCTGGCGGCGGCGATGTCCACCGGCGATGCGATCCAGGTGACGGTCGCCGGGCTGTTCACCCAGAACATCTACCGGCGCTACCTCCACCCGCGGGCCGATGAAGCGCGGCTCGTGTGGGTCAACCGCGTCGGCGGGGTCGTGATCGTGGGCGCGGCGACGTGCGGGGCGATCCTCCTGCGCCGCAACCTGGTCCAAGTCATCCTGGACTTCGTCACCATCACCGGCCTGGTGGGCATCGCTTCGGCGATGGGCATTCTGTGGCGGCGGATGAACGGCGTGGGCGTGTATTGCGGCACCATCTGCGCCTCGGCGGTTTTCCTTTGGCTGCGGTTGCATGGGAAGGTGGCGACGGATCTGCTGTGGATGCATTTCCCTAGCGGCGTGCCGCAGTGGACGCTGTACGCCGGGCCGATGGCGTTCGGCGTTCTGGCCGGCGTGATCGGGAGCCTCGTGAGCAAGCCGCCGAGCCGCGAGACCATCGACCGCTTCTTCGTCAAGATCCACACGCCCATTGGGCGCGAAGACAACCTGGCGTTGCCGCTCGACCAGGCGGTTCCGCCGGAGAGGCGCTGGCTGACCGCCGGGGGATTGTTCATCGTGAAGCCGACGCGCCAGTCGTGGGTGGGCTTTGCGACGGCGCTGGCGATTTGCCTGGGCTGCGTGGCGACGATGTTGGCGTTGATCCGAATGTGATGAATCGCCCATCGGCTATGGGCTATTCCAGAAGGAGGACGCTGCGATGAGCTTCACCAGGCGCGAATTGATTCGGACCGGCATGGCCGCCGCGGCGGTGGCGGTCTGGCGTCCGCGCGTCGCTTTCGCCAAATCCAAGGAGACTCCCGCCATGGGCCAAATGCAGCTGGGGCTGGTCACGTATAACCTCGCCAAAGACTGGGACCTGGAGACGATCATCAAGAACTGCGAGGCCACGGGGTTCCAATGCGTGGAACTGCGCACCACCCACGCGCACAAGGTCGAGCCGGATCTCGACGCGGCTCAACGCGCGGACGTCCGCAAGCGCTTCGAACAAAGCAAGGTGGCCCTGTTCGGCCTCGGCACGACGTGCGAGTTCCACTCGCCCGACCCGGCCGTGGTGAGGCAGAACATCGAGACCTGCCGGCAATTCATCCAGCTGGCCGCCGACGTGGGCGCCCGCGCGGTCAAGGTGCGCCCCAACGGGCTGCGCAAGGACGTGCCAAAGGAGAAGACCATCGAGCAGATCGGCAAGGCGCTGGCCGAATGCGCCGCCATCGGCGCGGAGGCGGGCATCTGCGTCACCATGGAAGTCCATGGC
>JAPLSS010000974.1 GCA_026398515.1 Candidatus Sumerlaeota bacterium
CGGCTGTGGCAGATCGTCACGGTGGCGTCGCCGCCCCGCCGCTTGAGCGACAGGAGTTGCGCCAGCGGACGGCCGACCAGGTTCGAGCGCCCGACGATGACGGCCTTCTTGCCGCGCGGGTCGACGCCGGAGCGCAGGAGCAGTTGGATGACTCCCGCGGGGGTGCACGGAACGAAGCCCGGCAGGCCCATCGCCAGCCGCCCGGCATTGAGCGGGTGCAGGCCGTCGATGTCCTTGTCCGGGGAAATGGCCAGGATCAGCGCGTCGGCGTCGAGCTGGTCGGGCACGGGGATTTGCAGCAGGACGCCGTGAATCGACGGGTCGTCGTTGAGGCGCCGGATCTCGGAGGCGACCCGCTCCTGGGTGGAGTCGGCGGGCAGGGCGATGGACTCGGAATGGAAGCCCAGTTCGACGCAGGTGCGCGCCTTCATGTTGACGTAGACCTTGGAGGCCGGGTCGTCGCCCACCAGAATGACGGCCAGCCCCGGCTTGACGCCCTTTTCCTTGACCAGCCGTGCGCCTTCCTCGGCGACTTCGCGTTGAATGTCGGCGGCGATCGACTTTCCGTCGATGATCTGAGCGGCCATGCGCGTCGTTCCCTTTCCACGAGATAGGCGAAGGCGGCCTTTCGCTCAGCCGCCCAAGGGCTATTGGCTAACAGGCGCGCCCCGTCGAGTAAACAGCAAAGTGGCGGTCGAGTAGCGCAGCCTTGAGTCCGCTGCCGGAGAATCGCGCATTTCCATGCGGTGAATTCGCTGGAAGGATATTCGCCGATTCAGATATACTCGCCGCTGGAGGTCGGCGGGGATGAAAAAGACTAAAGAGTTCGATTGCGTGGAGATGATGCACGCCGCCTAGGCGGCCATCATGAAGCGCCTTGAAGGAAAGACGCACGAGGAAATCCTGGAGTATTACCGCCAGCAGGACGAAGAGACGAAGGCGGAAATCCAGCAGCTGCGCACGGAGGCCGCCGCGCGGGCTGGGAAGAACTGATCGAACGAGCCGTCAACGTAGCCGTCAGGACCGAAATCCCGATCTCTTGCGTCAGGCTGGCGCCAAACCGAAACTACCGGCTGGACAGCCCGCGCTGCTCGACCGCCGGAGCGACTCACCGCGAAAAAGCCTTTACAATCCGGCGGCGCCGCCCTAAATCCTTTCCTCGTCACTGCTTGCCATAGAAAACGCCGGTCCATCGACTCCACTGAAACGGGAACCCAGCCATGAAGGTGACGTTTGCCAAAGATCAACTGGTCAAGGCCGCCACGGTGGCGCAGAGCCTGGTCAACGCGCAAAGCAGTCTGCCCGTGTTGGCCAACGTCTTGATCGAAGCGGAAGAGGACAAGGTCGTATTCGTCGCCACGGACCTGGAATCCTCGGTCCGTTGCACGGTGGCGGCGAAGATCGACGAGCCCGGGCGCACCACCGCCCCGGCGCGCACCTTCGCCGAATTGGCCCGCGAACTGCCGGCCGCGGAGGTGAACCTGGAGTTGGAGGGCGACCTGCTGAAGGTGCAGGCCGAGGAGAACAGCTACCACCTCCAGACCATGCCCGCCGAAGATTTCCCCTCGTGGCCGCAGCTGAGCGCGCACGCCACGCTGACGCTCGGCCAGGGCGAACTGGCCGCCATGCTCAACCGCGTGCTGTTCGCCGTGCCGCAGCGCGACCCGCGCAAGGTCCTGCTGGGGGCGCTGTTCGACGTGCGCGCCGGCCATCTGGTCGTCGTCGCCACCGACGGCAAGAAACTCGGCTATACGCGCCGGCCGCTGGTGGACTGCGCCGGGGCGAAGGAGATCCAGGCCATCGTCCCGCACAAGATCCTGGCCGAGGTGCAGCGCAACCTGGGCGTCGAGGGCGACGTGCGCGTGCTGATCGCCGAGCGGCAGGTGGCGTTCGACCTGGGCGACGTGGTCTACCTGTCGAACAAGATCGACGGCACCTTCCCGAACTACGAGATGGTGATCCCCAAGGAGATCAACCGCGAGTTGAAGTTCGACCGCGACGAGTTCGGCGCCGCCATCCGCCGGGCGTCGATCATCTCCGAGGACAAGAACAACTCGATCATCATGCGGCTCGAGCCGGAGCGCGCCCGCATCACCTCGCGCACCTACGACGTCGGCGACTACGAGGGCCGGCTGCCCATCACCTACGAGGGCGAGCCGTTCGACATCGCGTTCAACCACAAGTATCTGACCGAAGTCATGCGCATCATCGAGCAGAAGCCGGTGACGATGCGGATCAAACGGATCGACTCGCCGGTGGTGTTTGTCAATGACACGGACCCCGATTCGCTGTACCTGATCATGCCGATCAAGATGAGCGACCTGGCCGACTTCAGCGGCGAAGAGGCGGAAGAGGAAAAAGAACAGTAGAACCGGGATTGCCGAATGCCGAATGCCGATTGGACGACGGGCAGATGGAGGCCAGGGAATGGATGAAGTCCTGTTCTTGGTTCTCGATCTCGTGATGTCGCTCCTCGGAGAGTTGTTTCGCAGAGGTGCGAAATCATGATCGGCGGGATTGCGCCGTCATGATTCCGCTCCCAGGGTTCTTGTTTTGGTTTTTTCCGAGTGTTCCGTGTATTCCGTTGGCCAAATCGAAAACCCAAAATCTGAAATCGAAAACTCGTAAGGACCTTTCATTGTGACCAGTTCGAAGCCTTCCATCGGCATTCTGGGCGTTGGCGCGGCCGCCCCGCCCCGGGTGCTGACCAACCATGAGTTGGAGAAAATGGTCGACACCAACGACGAGTGGATTCGCACGCGCACCGGCATCCGCGAGCGGCGCATCGCGC
>JAPLSS010000203.1 GCA_026398515.1 Candidatus Sumerlaeota bacterium
CACCGCGACCCTCATTGGATGGGCGCGGATGTCGCGTCGTCCGTGGACTTGGGCAGCGGACGGATCCTTTGGCTGTTCGGCGACACGTGGATCGATCCGTCCGGCACGGGGACGCGGCAGGGCGCGCGCATGGTCAGCAACAGCGTGGCGGTCCAAACCGGCACGGATCCGAGCACGGCCGCCATCTCCTTCTATTGGGGGGAGGCCGCCGATGGAAGTCCGACGCCCATGTTTCCGGACCGAGGCGCTGAATCCCTATGGTTCGGAAACGGCGTGCGTGTGGGCGACCGACTGGTCCTGTTCTTCTCCCGGACGCTGCGCACCGGAAAGGGAATTGGTTTTAAGAGCGCGGGCTGGACGGCGGTAATGGTGGAGAATCCGGATGCCGAGCCCTCCGCGTGGCGGGCGCGCCCCCTGGAAACCCCGCCGAACCCGCTGGGCATCCAGGTGGGGTTCGCGGCGGCATTGCAGATGGACGAACACGTCTACGCGCTCGGGTCCCAGGACCCGGTCAAGTCGCATCCGATATTCGCAGCGCGCTGGCCTGCCGAGCAAGTCCGTCGCGGCAACCTGCTCCACCCGGAGTGGTGGGCGGGGGACCGGCTCGGCTGGGTCCCCGATTCATCAAGCGCTCCACGCTGGCCGTTGTTCGAGAACGGGCAGTCGGAGCTGTCGATCCACGTGGACTCGGCCACCCAGCGGTTTCTCGTGGCGCAGACTCTGGGCTTCGGCCCGGCGGATGTGATGATGCGGGCCGCGCCAAGTCTGACCGGGCCGTGGTCAGCGCCGCAGATGGTGTACCGGCCTCCGGAATACTACCGGCCCAACGTCATGATCTATGCCGGCAAGGCGCACCCTATCTCACGGGCGGCGACCTGGTCTTGACTTACGCCACCAACACGTTCCAGTTTGGCGAGCATCTGACGGACAGCCAGATCTACTATCCACGATTTGTGCGGCTGACACGGTGCAAGTAGGCGTGGACACGGGGGATGTATCGCCGGGCTACACGCTTGCCACCGATTCCATCGATGCCGAGTCTCTACGTTGGCGTCTCCTCGGCGTGGCGCTCAACTGACCGCTGAAATCGACAGGCCGCTGTGATCGTCTAGGCAGGAATGGGGCCGCCTCAACTCAGCCACAAGGGATGCTGCCGCATGAAAATCTCGCCGAGAAACAGCGTCTCTCTGCCGTCTAGGAGGCATGAGTGCCTATATAGTGCCTAATGGAAGATTACATGCTTCGCTCTGGAATGACGTTCGCTGACATGGAATGATCATGTAGACAACTGAATCTTCTATGGATGTGTTGTAACCCATTGAAACGGGCCGACTTCCGAAAACGGCCGATTCGAATCCCACCTTCAGGCGGAATGCCGCGAATCGAGTCAGGGCCGGCCATCGAAGATTCCGCCTGAAGGCGGGACTCCATACCCCAATTTTCATGCATTTCTGAGTGCCGAGAAGCGCCATGAATTGCTCTTCCGACTCGAAGCATCTCGTCGCCGCGGACCCCTGCGCGCGCGGATGGCAGGTCTCGGCTCAGAGGCCGCGTCCAGGCGCAGCCCCCGATTCCGGGGGGGCGCATCTCCCGATTTCGGGCGACGCCCCGAATTCCCGGCGAGCTGGCGCTTGACGCGGGAGTCCGGGTCTCGGTAAATAAGATCCTCAGGTCTCACCTTGCATTCAGAGAAGCGCTCGGACGGGCGACGGAACGGCGGGAGGAGAATCTGGCGTTCGCGTTCCGACGGCGAGGGACAAGTCTATTTCTCGGGCGGGAGCGACATTCCTATGGATCGACGAACTTTCATCAAGCAAAGCGCCCTGGGCCTTGGCGCCTTGGCATTGGGACGCGCGCCGCGCGCGTGGACGGCGACGCAAGCGGCGCCCGCGCGAAAACCCGATGTCTTGTTCATGATGATCGAGGGAACGCCGCCCACGCGCCACGGCACGTGGGGCAACCCGATCTGCAAGACGCCCAACATCGACCGGCTGGCCGCCCAGGGGCTTCGCTTCGACCTGGCCCAGTGCATGTGCCCGCCGTGCAATCCCGCGCGCACCTCGCTCCTCCTGGGGATGCGTCCTGAAAACACCAAGACGTTCAGCAACGGGACGGACTGGCGCAAGCTGCATCCCGGCATCCTGACGATGCCCCAACACTTCCGCCAGAACGGCTACGAGACTATCGAGTGCGGCAAGATCTTCCATGGATCGTTCGACACGAAAGAAAGCTGGGACGGTTCCATCCCGTTAAACCAAGGCCTGCCCGCCCCCACCCACCGCCGCCGCGCGCTCGTGGGCCCGGACGCCGGACGGATCGACGAAATGAAGGCGGCGAAGCGGCAGGAGAAGGCGCAAGGCAAGGCCGCCGAAAGAGGCAAAGCCGCCGCCGCGGCAAAGGGCGGCGGCGGGGCCGCCGCCGCCGAGGATGACGACGAGGGCGGCGGCAGGGGCGGCGTGCCGTTTCTCTATGGCCCCTCGGGGTTGGACGACATCGAGGAGCACGACGGCATGGTGGCCGAACAGGGCGTGCGCGTTCTCGGCCAGCCGCATGACAAGCCGCTGTTCCTGGCCCTCGGTTTCACCCGGCCCCACCTGCCCTATTCGTGTCCCGACAAGTACTTCGCCATGTACCCGCCCGAGAAGATCGAACTGCCAAAGAACCCCGTGCAAGACGTTCCGAAATCGCGCGACCAGACGCTGGTGAACGACCAGACCTGGCGCGAGGCCATCGCCGCCTTCTACGCCTGCCTGACGTTCGCCGACGCCTGCATCGGCCGCGTGCTCGACGCCTTGGAC
>JAPLSS010000986.1 GCA_026398515.1 Candidatus Sumerlaeota bacterium
GCCGCCGGTCAGCGTGGTGGTCGTCGCGGCTTCGGTCGGCGAAATGGCCACGGCGGTCTTGGCGCGTTCGTCGGCGGAGACGGCCTCGCCGTCTTCAAACAAGAGACCCGACCGCGACTCCTCGGCGGGCGAAGGTCCCGCGTCCGGGGAGCAGAGGCGCTGTCCCGTCAACGCGTTGTCGCACTCGACGATCGAGCCATGCCGCACGACCAGGCGCAACGCGGGCGTTTGAACCTCCAGCTGGCCATCCGCTTCGCGAAACTGCGCGGCCGCAGCGGCGAGGGCCGGCATGACGAAGAGGAGAAAAACGACGGTTCGAAGGCGCGCGCGATTCAAGGGCACATCCTCACGGAGAGTGTTTGCCGGACATTGTCGCGCAGAAATGGCGACAGTCACCTGTTTTTGTCGTAGACTAGGCGTCTTCGCCCGCCCCGGGCTACGACAAAAACAGGTGACTCCGCCCGCGTTTCCCTGTATGCAAAATCATTCGCCGGCGCATCGCACGCGTTCGCAGGGAAACGACCATGAATCTTGTCGAGACCGGAATCCGCGACGTCATCCTCAAGGAGCTGTCGCGCTACGACGACCGCCGCGGGTGGCTGATGGAAACGCACCGCATGGACGAGATCAATCATCTCGCCGCCATGTCGTATATCTCGCTCACGCGGCCGGGCGTGGCGCGCGGCCCGCACGAGCACCGGCTGCAGACCGACTATTTCGTGTTCGCCGGCCCCGGCAGCTTCGACGTCTATCTCTACGACAATCGGCCGGAGAGTTCGACGTGCCGCGCCAGTTTTTCCCTGACGCTCGGCGAGGAGCGGCCCGCGGCGCTTCTCGTTCCCCCGCGCGTCATCCACGCCTACCGTTGCGTCTCGACCGGCCCGGGCGTGGTCATCAATCTGCCGGACAGGTTGTACCGCGGCTGCGGCAAGGGCGAGCCGGTCGACGAGGTCCGCCACGAGAACGACCCCTCCAGCCCGTTCTACGCCGCGTTCGACCGCGCGCTGTTCACCGAGTAGGTCGAGCAGGCCGCCTCTGGGCAGGCCGCCCTCGAACCATGCATTGCCCACATGTCCCCAAGGAGGCCCCAATGATCCGCATCGCTTTACGCCCTTTGATCTTCCTCGGCATCAGCCTGTTTCCCATCGCCCCGGCGGCGGCGGCGGCGCTGGATTGCCGTCTGTCCGCCCAGAGCGTCCCGGCGTGTGGGCGGATCGAGATCTCGTTTCCCGACACGTTCCACTTCGACAACCCGTACGACCCGACGCAGGCCGTTGTGGACGCCGCATTTTTCTCGCCTTCGGGACGCGAGATCGTCATGCCCGGATTCTACTATCAGGATTTCGAGCGGCAGGGCGATCAGATCGTCAAGCGCGGCGAAGGCGAATGGCGCGTGCGCTTCACCCCGACCGAGCCGGGCGAGTGGAAAGTCACGGTCCGCGTCGGCGCGACCGACAAACTCGCCTCTGAACTTGCTTTCCGCGTCGAGCCGGCGAAGGCGCGCGGATTCCTGCGCCGTTCGACCGCCAATCCGCTGGCGCTGGAATTCGAGGACGGCGAGCCGCTGATCGCCATCGGCAGCAATGTGTTTCCCCAAACCAAGATCGGCCAACCCGTCGGACCGGAGCGCGCGCTCAACGTGATTCGGTATTTGGAGCGAACGGCCGCGGCGGGCGGCACGTTTTGTCGGTTCCGCATGGATTCGTGGTTCCTCCCGCTGGAACTCCCACGCGACGAAGCCAGCGGCTACGAGGGCGTAGGACGCTTTAACGCGCAGGCGGCGTGGGAGATCGACCGGATCGTCGAGGCCGCCGAACGCCTCGGGATTACTCTGATGTTGTGCATTGAGAACGCCAACGGCACGGTCAATGGCCCCAAGACCAAGGACCGCGAGCGGTTCAACCAATACGCCAAGGCCAACGGCGGGCCGCTGGAGGACATGAAGGACTTCTGGACCAACGCGGAAGCCAAGCGCCTGTTCCTGCGGAAGATGCGCTACTCGGTGGCGCGTTGGGGCTACAGCCCGGCGATCGGCGTGTGGGAGTTTTTCAACGAAGTGTCGCTCAGGGCGGCCGATCCCAAAGTGATCGCCGACTGGCATGCGACGATGGCGAAAGAGTGGCGCGCGATGGACCCCTACAAGCGCCCCATCGCCACCAGCGCGCTCGGCGGCCCGATGGGGACCGAGGAGTGGAAGGCCCTGTTTGCCGCGCCGGACATCGATCTCTTCCAGTATCACACTTACTCGTTCACCGACATGGCCGGCGGGCTGGGCGGCTCGAATTTGCGGCTGCTGACGCAGATCGACAAGCCGCTGGTGGTCGGCGAGTTCGGCACCGACAAGAAGCTGCGCGAGAGCCAGCCGAAGGGCAAAGGCTCCGATCCGCAGATCGATCCCGCCGGCCTGCACATGCACAACGGCATTTGGGCGAGCGCGCTGACCGGCGCCGCGGGGGCGCTCCCCTGGTTCATCACCAACTACATCGACCCGTTGAACCTGTATCCCGTCTACACCGGCCTGAGCCGCTTCCGCGCCGACTGGAAGATCAACGAAGGGCCATGGCGGCCGGTCGAAGCCAGCGCCGCCGACGTCGTGAAGGGATCGGTCGCGCCGCGCGATCTCGTCGTCCCCACGCAGGATGCCTTGCAGCGCCCGGAAGCCGACACCTACCGCATCGGGCGCGACGGGTCGCTCGGCGGCGCGGACTCGATCAACGGTTTCCTGTTCGGCATTGGGGCGCACAAGGACATGCGCCGTCCGCCGACGTTTGAGGTCGATTATCCCAAGGCCGGCCAGTTCATCGTCACCGTGCACTACGTGGTGGGGAAAAGCCAATCGACGACGCCGGTGACGATCGAACTCGATGGGAAAGAAGCGGCGCGCAAGGCCTTCCCGCTTGGCGAAGGCCAGGGCAAGAAGGCCGAGCATATCCCGGAATACGACAACTGGCGCGTGACCTATGAAGAGGAGATCGCCATCGACGTGCCCGCCGGGCCGCACAAGATCAAAGTCGACGCGCAGGGCACGGATCGCGCGTCGGTCGGCTATCGGCTGACCAACTATGTGAATACGCCGCCGGTGACGTATCGCGTCTTCGCCATGGGATATAAGGATTCGGTCCGCTTTTGGATTCAGAACAAGGAGAACACGTACTACAACCACTTCCAAGGCAAACCGCCGACGGACGCGCCGAAAGCCGAAGTGCGAGTCGCCGTGGAGCAGCCGGGCCGCTATGAAGCGGAATGGTGGGACACGGTGAAAGGCGAAGCGAT
Organism: Candidatus Sumerlaeota bacterium; assembly: GCA_026398515.1. Lineage (GTDB taxonomy): Bacteria > Sumerlaeota > Sumerlaeia > JAPLSS01 > JAPLSS01 > JAPLSS01. The sequence goes on from JAPLSS010000986.1 coordinate 3,274, forward strand.
TCGCAAGGAGGCGGCGGAGGCGAAGGAGAACTCCGTGACGCTGGCTTTCCCCGGAACGCTCAGCGACGAGGCGTGCAAGCTGCGGCGGGCGAGGCCGTAGGTTCGGAGTGACGGCGTCAGCCGTTCAACCGCAACGGCTGAAGCCGTCACTCCGAACTCATTCCCGAAAGAGGAGAGACGCATGGGTTGGCGAACTGCACGCATCGCGCGCGCGTGCGCCGTGCTGGCGGGGCCGTCGTTGGCCCTCGCTCTGTCCATCTCGCACATGGCGGCCGCCGCGGACACGGCGACAACCGGCGAGGGAGGCGGACGGGAGATAAACGCCTGGACCTTTGAAGACCTGGTGGGCCGCGTGGACGCCGCGGCGCCGCGAGCGGCGATCGATCCGGAAGACGATCAACTGCGCGCCTATCGAGTTTCGCCGCAGGCCATTGAGGCGCGCAAGCAAGAGGTGGCCGACGCGGTGCGCCAGATCGATCCGGGCGAGAAAGAGAGCGGGAAGCAGTCGCTTCGGGTCGCGGCGGCCCGCCTTCAACGGGACCCGTCCGACCAGGCATCGCTGAGGGCCATCCTGCGGGCCGCGCCGTACACGGGGTATAACGCTCACTTCACCAAACTCGCCCTCGCCCAGATCTATGGCCGGTTCGGCGCGTCGCTCCCGGCGCCGGTGTTGGAGGCGTTGCGCGCGCAAGCCGAGGCCTACGATGAATATCTGGGCGGCGGGACGGAAAATCACATCGGCATGAAGCGCGTGGCCGCCATGGTGTTCGGCGAAGTGTTTCCCGAGATGAAGACGGCGACGGGCCTGTCGGGCGCCGAACTGGCCCGCGAGGCCGTCGACTGGATGCGCCGCTATGGCCGCGAAGTGTATCACTCCTCGATGGCCGAATACCTGTCGCCGATCTATCTCGGCTGTCACAACGAGATTTGGCTGACGGCGTATGAATACGCGCGCACGGACGAAGCGCGGTTGATGAGCCGCGCGATGCTCGATTGGATTTGGACCGACCTGGCGATCAACTCGCATCTCGGCCAGGTTTTGCCCCCGATGCCGCGCGACAAACTGATGATCCGCCTCGGTCCGCAGATGACCTATCCGAACGCGCACATCCAGTGGCTGTCGTGGCTGTACTGGGGCGACGAGCGGTCGCGGCCGGGCGTGGAGCCGCTGCCGCCGTACATGGCGGAGATCACGCCGAACCGGCCGATCAAGGGCGTGTTCGATGATCTCGCCCCCGGACTCCAGACGGCCATTGTCCCCTCCATTTCCAAACTGATTCCGAACGATGTCATTCGCAACATCGGCGCGAAGCGCGTCCCGACGCCCTACCGGCTGCTGCAAAGCCGGGCGGATCCCGCGATTTTGCTGGCCACCGCCAAGAAGGCGAACGCGAAGACGCCGGCGGACGATGCCGCGCGCCGCTATACCCTGCGCAGCGTCTACGTGGCCCAGGACTACGGGATCGGCGCCGGGTATTTCGTCGCCGACCCCGAAAAGGAGAGCCTCAAGCACGTCACGCCCAATGGCATCGTGTATAAGAGCGATGATGCGCTCAACCGCATCCAGGTGTGCCACCCCTACTGGTACACAGCCGTCAAGGATGAGAAGACGGGAAAGGAACTCGGCCTGGACGATTGGAGCGGGACGAGCCCCTTTGACCAGTGCCTGCACTGGGACAACACGGTCATTCACCTCTTCAATATCCCCGAGAACGACCCCTACTCGACCGCCGCGAACGCGCAGGACATCTACACCACCGAGCGGCGGAAGACGGACGGCGGTTCGGACGCGGACGCCAGCCAAGGGGCGAAGAAATGGGCGTCGGAGCGAACGCCCCAATGCATCCGCGCCGCGTGCGTCTACGTTCCGGCGAGCATCGATGAAAAACAGCAAACCGCCTGGGGATGGCTTCTTCGAGAAAATGATGTATATATCGCCGTGCGACCGTTCGGAGCCGAACGGACGGAATGGCAGACCTGCGACTCTCTCCCGCAGGCCGGCCATGAACGGCTCGCGCTCTATGGTTCGCTGATGGGCGTTGTGATCGAGGTGGGCGCCCGCGGCGAGTATGGATCGGCCGAGGCGTTCGCGGACAAGGTGGGCAAGGCGCCGCTGGATCTGTCCAAACTAGCGGCGGAAAAGGAAGTATCGTATGTGTCGAGCCGGGGAACGCCGCTCCGGCTCCGTTATGCGTCGCGCGGCGGGTTCCCCGACGCCTGGGTGGACGGAGCGGCGCTGGACTTCGCAAACTGGCCGGTATGCGAAAGTCCGTTCGTCGCGTGCCGCGACGGCGTGCTCGACGTGAACGACGGGAAGAATGGATTTACAATCGACTGGAGCGCCGATGATCCCGCGTACGCGTATTACACCCTCGCCGATGGAAAGAAGACGGTGACCGGCGGCGAGTGGCTGGAGAATGGAACGATCAGGAAGAAGTGAGCGTCGGCGCTCCCGGAGAATATCCGAAGGATATGAAACCCATGACCGAGCCACAAACACCCGAACCGATCTGGGGCGCGCATGACCTGCCGCCGGGGGCGTCGCGCCAGTGGCGCCTGGGGCCGTTGCGGGTTTTCTGCCGGCGGACGGACGAGGAGTTGTGGATCGCCCACGCCTATGGAGACGAATCCGAGTTGGCGCCCGCCGTGGAAGAGCCGCCCGGCCTGACATGGTCGCGCTGGGCGCACAGCGCTCCCGTCGAAACCATCCAGTTCGTTCCCGGGTTTCCCGACCGCCCCGTCGTGGTCAAACCGGAGAGCCCGTTCCGCATGACCCCGGGCGCGGCGGCGCGGATCTACGTTCGGGCCCCGCTGTGGCTGCGCGCCTTCCTGGGCGGGCTGCGCCTGCGGCCCTTGGCCGAGATCCCCGCCATCAAACTGTCGAACACGTGGTTCGGCGATTTCACGCAGGGCGAACTGTGCTACTGGCTCTCCTCCGGGGCGCGCCGGGAGATCGAACCCGACCCGTCGCGTCCGTATTTGGCGATCTGCCCCATTTGGCTGGTGAACGCCTCGGAGAGCGATCTGAACGTGGAGA
>JAPLSS010000770.1 GCA_026398515.1 Candidatus Sumerlaeota bacterium
ACGGCGACCCACTGTTCGGGGTTGCCTTTGCCCTTGCCCATGCGGGTTTCGGCCGGCTTCTTGGTCAGCGGCTTGTCGGGGAAGAAGTTGATCCACAGCCGCCCGCCGCGCTTGACGTGGCGGGTGATGGCCACGCGCGCGGCTTCGATCTGCCGGTTGGTGATCCAGCCGTTCTCCAACGCCTTCAGCCCGTATTCGCCGAAGTGCAACTGGCTGCCGCGGTACGCGGCGCCGCGCATGCGGCCCTTCTGCATTTTGCGGTGTTTCACCCGCTTCGGCATCAACATGGTGGTGTTCCTCAAAACCTAAGGGACCCCAAGGACCTAAAGGACCTAAAGGACGAATAATCAGCTATGCCCTCGCCGCCGCCGGCGACATCTGGCCTTTCTTCAACACCTCGCCGCGGAAAATCCAAACCTTGATGCCGATGGCCCCGTACTTCGTGCGCGCCACCGTGACGCCGAAGTCGATGTCCGCCCGCAGCGTGTGCAGCGGCACGCGGCCCTTGCGGTACGATTCGCGCCGCGCCATTTCGGCGCCGGCCAGACGCCCGGCGCAGATGATGCGGACCCCCTGCGCGCCGGCGTCCATGGTCGATTGCAGCGCCCGCTTCATCGCCCGGCGGAACGACACCCGGCGCAGCAACTGCTGGGCGACGCTCTCGGCCACAATTTGCGCCCGCGTTTCCGGGCGCTTGATTTCCTCGATCTGCAGGAGGATCTGCTTGCCCGTGGTCGTCTCCAGGTATTGGCGCAACGCCTCGATCTTGGACCCCTTGGGGCCGATGATCAACCCGGGGCGCGCGGTGTGGATGGTGATCTTGGCGCGGTTCGAGGCGCGCTCGACTTCGACGCGGTCCACCCCGGCGTCGGCGAAGTTCTTCTTGATGTAGCCGCGGATCATGATGTCCTCGTGCAGGAGGAGCGGGTAATCCGCGCGCTTGCTGTACCAGCGCGAATCCCACGTGCGGGTGATGCCCAGGCGCAACGAAATCGGGTTGACCTTCTGCCCCACGGTGGTTTCTCCTTGGGCGCCGCTCTTACGGGCGCTCCACCAACTCCAGGGAAATGTGGCACATCCGCTTGCGGATGCGCGCCGCGCGCCCAAACGCCCGCGGCCGCCAACGCTTCAACATGCCGGCGCTGTCGACCCACATCCGCCCGATGTACAGCTCCTCGGGACTGGAATGCGCGTGGCGGTCGACACCGGCGACGGCGCATTTCAACAGCCGCTCGACGGCGGGGACGATCGACGGGCGATGGGTGAACTTCAGCATGCTCATCGCTTCGTCGACGCGTTTGCCGCGCACCAGGTCGGCGATCATGCGCGCCTTGCGCGTTGAGACCCGGGCGTAACGCACCTGCGCCACGCTGGCCACGCCGCGGTCCTTGTGGTCCGCTTCCCGGGTTTCACGCCGGCGTTGCGCGCGTTCGAATTGGTCGCTGGGCATCGCTGCGCACTCCTCATTACTTCAATCGCACGGTCTTGGCCGTCTTGCCGCCATGGGACCGGAACGTGCGAGTCGGGGCGAACTCCCCCAGTTTATGCCCCACCATGTTCTCGTTGACGAACACGGTGACGAATTGCCTGCCGTTGTGCACCGCCATGGTGTGGCCCACCATGTCGGGCGAGACCATCGACCGCCGGGCGTAGGTCTGGACGACCCGGCGCTCGCCGGTGGCGTTCAGATGGCGAATGCGCGCCGCCAGCTTCGGGTCGATAAACGGGCCTTTTTTCAGGCTTCTTGGCATTGGTCTTTGCTCCACCCGGCCATGGTGTCTTTCGCGTTCGTGCTCGTGCTCGGATGTTCTGGGCGCTCAAACCGCCGAGTACGAGCGCAAGCACGAAACTGCAATGGCATGTGCACCGTCCGCTCTCTCTATCTTCTCACGCGAAGACCCGCACTCCGCACTCTATTTGGCCTTGCGCGACCGGAGAATGAAGCGGCTCGAGGCCTTGCTCCGTTTGCGCGTCTTATATCCTTTGGTCGGCTTGCCCCACGGCGTGCACGGGTGCCGGCCGCCGGAGGACTTGCCTTCGCCGCCGCCCATCGGGTGGTCGACCGGGTTCATGGCCACGCCGCGCACCCGGGGACGGCGCCCCAGCCAGCGGCTGCGTCCGGCCTTGCCGAGGCTGACGTTCTCGTGATCGAGATTGCCCACCTGGCCGATGGTGGCGCGGCACTCGGCCCGCACCAAGCGCACTTCGCCCGACGGCAGGCGCAACGTCACCATGCCCCCCTCTTTGGCCATGACCTGCGCGCCGCCGCCGGCGGACTTGACCAGCTGCCCGCCCTTTTTCGGCTTCATCTCAATGTTATGAACGACCGTGCCGAGCGGAATGTTCCGCAGCGGCAGGGCGTTGCCGATGCGGATGTCGGCCTCGGGGCCGGACATCAGCTGGTCGCCGATGTTCAACTGGTGCGGCGCCAGGATGTAGCGGCGCTCGCCGTCCCGGTAACACAGCAGGGCGATGCGCGAGGAACGGTTCGGATCGTATTCGATGGTCTCGACGCGGGCGGGGACGCCGTCTTTGTCGCGCCGGAAGTCCACCACGCGCAGCCGACGCTTGTGCCCCCCGCCGCGATGGCGCGATGTCATGCGCCCGTACGAGTTGCGCCCGCCCGACTGGGCCACGCCATGCGTCAGCGCCCGATGCGGCGCTTCGGCGGTGACCTCGGCGAAGTCGGAGGTCGTCATGTGGCGGCGCCCCGGGGTGATCGGCTTGTAACTCTTGAGGCCCATTCGCCTTCTCCACTTGCTACGGCGGGAATCCCCCGCCTTCTCGATCACGGCGCGGGTTCTTTGCGCCGCGATGGTTTTTAGACCAACTCAATCGTCTGGCCCGGTTCGAGGGTCACGATCGCTTTCTTCCAATCGCGCCGGGTCCCCATCTTCGCCGTGCGCAGCCGTTTGCGCTTGCCCTTGATGCGGATGGTGTTGACCGCCTGAACCCGCACGTTAAACACCTTTTCGACGGCCCGCTTGACTT
>JAPLSS010000183.1 GCA_026398515.1 Candidatus Sumerlaeota bacterium
TCCGGCCGTTTGTCATCGCCTTCTGTGCTTCCCCCCGCGCGTTTCGTCGCGTTCCCGGTGAAAACCGAAAAGTTTTTATACTCCACCGTTTTTCATAGACCACTGTGGAGTGGCAAAATTGAATCCTATCCTTCGATCCGAATCGCATATAGCATAGAGAGCGACCGTAGCGCGCGCCCCACATGGTATTGGCCTTTCACCAACCGCCAAGGCCAAGTGATCGGTGAGAATATCTCTGGAACCCCTACGCCGGCGCGGGCTCGCTTTATTCTAATCATGCGGCGAATCCAGGAGATGGCTCACCGGCGGATCGGATCTTTGGCCGCCAACTCGCTGAGGGGTATCAGCTGCTGAGTGAGATGCGCCATGTCGCCGGGATGCGTCAGAGAATCCATCGGGAGCAGATGCAGGAACTGGAGGAACTGCGAAACGGTCTTCTCAACCACATTGCGTCTGCACGCCGGCCGTACAGCATCGCGCCCGCGTCCCAGGCAATCATGCTCGAACGGCTCCTGATGCAGACGATCTCTGAACAACAACGGGAAGAGCGCGCGTATTGGAAAGACATGGCGGAGGTTCAGCGCGAGTTCCTGGAGACGGCTTTCGCCTATCAGGCTTCGCGCCAGAGGCGGGAACTGCTGGGAGGGCTGGAGCGTTCGTATGGCTGAACGCGCGGGCAGGACGGAATGGGTTTGGACCGCCTTGCGCCGTCTGAGGCCTTTTCTTGGAAAGAAAGCCGACGAGGTCTACCGAGCCTATCTTCTCGAAGATGCCGATGGAAAGGAGCAGATCGAGGTTTGGCTGGAGGGGATGCTGGCCGAGCGCTTCGATGTTGATCTGGCTTCAAACGTGGAAGAGCCGCTTCCCCCTGAGCCCCAGACCGCGGACGGCTCCTACCGCCTCGGAACGGTTCTCTATGCGGGCAAGGAGCTCGGGCCGTTCGGTCTGCGCGAGAGCGAGTGGATCCAGCACGTCGGGGTCTTCGGGCGAACCGGAGCAGGAAAGACGAATCTTGGCTACCTGATTCTCGGTGAGCTTAAGCGCCATCAGAAGCCGTTTCTCGTGTTTGACTGGAAGCGGAACTACCGCGATCTCATTGCCAAGCCGGAGTTTGCCGACATCGAGATCTACACGATCGGCCGGCCGATCGCGGCGCTCAGTTTCAACCCGCTCATTCCGCCCGAAGGCACTCCGCCCAAGACATGGCTCAAGAAGATCATCGAAGTCATCGCGCACGCCTACATGCTTGGCAACGGAGTTCTCTATCTGCTGCAGCAGTGTGTCGACGCGGTCTATGAGAAGCTCGGCGTTTACTCGAACGCGCCCCAACGGTTTCCGACCTTTCGGGATGTTCTCGATGAACTCAAAAACTACCCGGGAAAGGGAAGGGAGGCGGGAAGGCTTTCGAGCGCTCTGCGGGCTCTTTCGGCGCTCTGCTTTGGCGACATGGAGGCGGCGGCCAACTGGGAAAGCAACCGGCGCCTGGATCAACTGTTGGAACGTCCGGTGGTGCTCGAACTGGACGCCTTGGCGCAGTCGGACAAGATCTTCTTCATCCAGGCGCTCCTTCTCTGGATTCATCACCGGCGCATGGTCGAAGGCTTTCGCGAGCAGTTCAAGCACGCCATTCTCATCGAGGAAGCCCACCACGTCTTAAGCGGAGAGCGCCGAAGCCTGATCGGCGGGCAATCGGTCATGGAGATCACCTTCAGGGAGATCCGTGAGTTTGGCGAAGCCCTGATCATCCTCGACCAGCATCCCTCGCAGATCTCGCTTCCGGCGCTGGGGAACACGTACGCGACAATCTGCCTCAATCTCAAACACAGCCACGATGTCAACGCCATCGCCCAGTGCATGCTGATGGACACAAAGGAACGCGACATCCTGGGCGCCCTGCCGGTGGGGCAGGCCGTGGTCAAACTCCAGGGCCGCGTTTCGAAGCCATTTCTGATTCAAATCCCGCCATTCGACCTTCAGAAGGGAACTACGCCAGACGCGGTGATCGCGGCGCGCAAACGGACAATCTTCATCTCGTATCGTCGAACCTTGCCACAGCCGCCTGTCGCGACTGCCGTTCCTTCGTTGGTCCTGCCCGGCGCCGATCCCGCCGCGCCAAGCCTTGAGATCCAATTCCTCGATGACATCGCCCATTTTCCCGATAGCGGCATCGCCAAGCGTTACGAACGGCTCGGGCTGAGCGTGCGACAGGGGCAGAAACTGAAAGAGCGGATGGCGAAGGAAGGGCTGATTCTGGACGCCAAGGAGATCACACCCACGGGGGCCAAACGCGTCGTCCGATTGGCGGATAAGGGGCAACAGGCGCTGGAAGATTGGCGGGGCGCCAACGCGGCCGCGACCGACCAACATGAACCCCTGGAATCTGAAACGCACGTAGACCGGCGCATAGATCGGGCAGATGGAGGATCGCAGAGTCCTGCCATTGCGTGATGGGCCAAACCGCACAACACTGGGATTGACGAAACACCCCTCGCTCGCGCTATTCTCCTGAGGACTACAACCTCCATGGAGGGCATTGGTATGGCTTCTGCGGAGCATTTCAAGATTTTCAAGGAAGCCAAGCAGCACTGGAATGATTGGCGAAAGAGCGATCCCGGGGTCCGGCCGGACCTTAGATCAGCGGACCTTCTGCTGATTTGCATCGACGGCTATAATCTGAGCGGCGCGCTCCTGCAGAAGGCGGCGTTTGATCATTCCTCGCTCGAGGGGGTAAGCTTTCAGAATGCGGAATTATCCAGATCTGGTTTTCAAGAGGCAACGGTGAGCAGATGTGATTTCCGCGGTGCCAAGATGGCCAAGTCTCGCTTTGTGCGCGCTTTCGTGCAGTCGTCGGACTTCCGCCATTCAGATATTCACGGCGCCGATTTCTCAGATGCAACCATTTGGAACTGCAATATGCAGGACGCGGATTTGCTCGAGTGCAATCTCGAACATGCGCAGATGGTAAACACGAATCTGCGACGAGCCAATCTGACGGATTGCAAGGCATATGGCAGCTCAACCTGGGATGTCGATCTGGATGGGGCCGTTCAAGATAGTCTTTTTATCACACTTCATGGCTCCGACGGTGTGTTTATTGATGATCTAGCCCTTGCGCAAACTGTGAACCTGCTGATGAATGGAGGCGGTTCCTCTGGACTATTGAAAGCACTCTCGGCAAGGATCGTAATCGTTTTCACGCCGATGTCGGGGGAGCGGTCGCCGTTGATTCAGACAATCAAGCAAACGGCAAGAGAGAGGGGTTTTTTCCCAGTTGTCTGCGGTTTTAGCGGCAGAGATGCGGGTATTCGCCAGAGAGTACTGTCAAGATTGTCTCAAGTCTCGCGGAGGGTCATCATAGATGCGGTTGAAGGTCAAGTTTTCGTTCGCGAGATCCAGGAGGGTTTTGGCAATTGTCTGGATGCGAGATTAGCCGTGCCCGCGCCACCTCAGGATCTTGATCAAGGAATGAGCCAATCCCAAGGCGCACTTGCCCTCGAGAACCGCATTCGATGGATGATTGTCGTCGATACGACGGATCTAGGCAGTCAATTGACGGAATTCCTGCGGTAGGCGGCGATCTCCAAATCTCCAGATCCGCGTCAGGCTTGGAGGTCTTTTCCACCCGCGAACTGCCACAATGCACGCACGTCGCCGCCGACGCCACATATCGCGCCCTTTCGGCTTCCTCGGCCAGGAACTCTTTGCCGCATTTCTCGC
>JAPLSS010000697.1 GCA_026398515.1 Candidatus Sumerlaeota bacterium
GAGGGTCTCCCGGCAGGCGGGATCGGCGATCCGGTTGCGCTCTTCGTGGGGATCGTCGGCCAGGTCGTAGAGTTCCTCGTAAACCGGGTCCCGGGCGAAATAGCGAATGTATTTCCAGCGCTGGTTGCGCACCCCTTCGCACTGGGGGATTTGCGGGTTTTCCGCCAGAAACTCATAGAGGAAGTCGGTTCGCCAATCCGCCGGTTTCCCGCCTTCCACAAAAGAGACGAGGCTTCGCCCTTGCCAACTGGCGGGGACCCTCGCCCCCGCGAACTCCAGAATCGTGGGCGGCACGTCGACATTCAGCGCCATCTCGTCGATCGCCCGGCCCCGCTTCTTCTCCCCCGCCCGCGGATCGAAAACCAGCAGCGGCACGCGAATCGACTCCTCGTACATCAGCCACTTGTCGGCATAGCCGCGCTCGCCGAGGAAGTAGCCGTTGTCGCCCATGAGCGCGATGATGGTGTTGTCGGCGAGGCCCAGGCGCGCCAGTTCGCCGCGAATTCGGCCGATCACCGCGTCGACGTGCGTGATCATCCGGTAGTAGCCCTTGACCATCTGCTGAAACTTCTCCGGCTCGTCGAATCGCCAGGCCCAGCGTTTGCGGTTCATGGTCTTCTGGAGAAACGCGGGCAAGCTCGCGAAGAAGGCGGGATCGGCGGTCTCCGGAATCGGGATCGTCGCGTCCTTGTAGAGGTCGTCGTATTCCTTCGGCCAGAAGTACTGTTTAGGGTCTTTGTCCGTCGCATGCGGCGCGTTGAAGCTGATCGACAGGCAGAACGGCTGGCCGGGCGGGCAATCCTGAAAAAACCGGATCGCTTCCTCTCCAGCGATGTCGGTGATGTGCCGCTGCCCGCCGCCTGGCGTCTTCTTGAAGTACGGATGGCCGAGCGGCTTCACCACGTCGAACATCCGCGCGCGGTCCGCCGCGGCCAGCCCGACGCCGACCTTGCCGATGATGCCCGTGCGATAGCCGGCCGCGCGCAGGAGAACGGGGTAGCTCTGGTCGACGAATCGCGAGGCGAGCGGCGGCGTGCCCAACGAGTAATGATGCGTGCGCTCGTAGAGGCCGGTGAAGAGCGTGGCGCGGCTGGCCATGCAAATCGAGGTGGTGACGAAGGCGTTGGCGAAGCGCGCGCCTTCTCGGGCCAGCGCGTCCATGTGGGGCGTCCGGATGATGGGATTGCCGGCGCAGCCCATCGTGTCCCACCGCTGATCATCGGTCAGCAGGAACAGGATGCTGGGGCGGATCGAAGGAGAGCTTGCCGCGGCGAATACCCCGGCGGCGCGGGACGAAGCGGCGACCCCGGCGGCCACGGACGCCTGGCCGAGGAAGCGCCGGCGGGTCCAATGTGGAGGGTTCGGATCATCGGGCATCGATACGCACGCCTTATAAGTTCGTAGTCCCGCCTTCAGGCGGTCTTCGTCGCGAATCGCTTGGCGCCGCCTGAAGGCGGGACTGCGAACCCGACCTTAAAACCACCGCCAATCACCGACCCGCGACGTGTCGTAGAGGACGAACATCGGGCTGGACCAGGCCATCGTGCCGTCTTGCGTGGTGTCGGGCGGCGTTCCGTAGACCAGGCCGTCGTTCTGCCGCGCGCGGACGTAATAGTAGTGATAGCCCGGCGTGACGGCGGAATCCGTATAATCGATCGTGAACTGCATGGGGTCCGGCTGGCTGCTCGGATCGACCGAGTAGATGACCACATTGTCGCGGATCACGCACACCTCGTTGAGCGCCTTGGCGCCTCGGACGAAGATGTTGAACGTCGGCGGGCTGGACACGACGAACTCTTCGCCCTGCATGTGAATGCCGCAGCGCACGTCCATGATCATATTGTCCATCGCGGCGTAAGTGCGCCGGTTGGCGATGGCGTCCAGAATCCCCTCGCGCGTCTCCGATTCGACGAAAAGGCACGCGTAGCTTAAATGGGTGGCCAAGTGATCGCTGCTGGAGATCATGCCGAGTTTCGTGCGGAAATCGTTGTCGGGCCCCACGCGCTGGGTCATCAGCGAAAACAGGTAGCCATCCTCGTGAATCTCCTCGGCGGGGGTCGCTGCCGCGATTTGGTCAGGGGTGCGGCGTTCCATGTTCGGCCACAGTTTCGTGGCGAGGTAGTTCTCATAGGAGTAGCGGTCGCCTTGGTAGATTTCCAACACGTGTTCGACGCCGGGGTTGATGTCATACTGCCAGCTGGTGCCCATTTTGTTGCCAATCGTGTGGGGAATCGATGTGCCGCCCTTGGGAATCAGGGCGTTCCACAGGGCGTTCTCGTCCGTGGGGAGAGAGGGCAACGGGTTGGTGGTGGAGATGATCCAGTCAGCCCGCGCGCTGCGTTGCGGGAAGACAACGTTGCGGTGGCCGTGGGGATACGCAACGCTGCGCTCGTAGCCGTGCATCGGCGTCAACACTTCAGGCGTGTAGTACATGTCGTCGAATTTCTGGGTGCGCCGCCACGGGTAGTAATTCCAGGCCGGATTTGTATAGAGGACGTTTTGGTTGTTCTTGCCTTCCAGTTGATTGTGATGGTCTGACGGCATGACGAAATCCATTTGCGCCGCGTCGTAGGCATAGCGGAAGAGGTCCTCGACCGAACTGTCGTTGCTCCCGTCCCACGACGAGTCGGTGTGGCGGTGCAGGTCGCCGCGGATGATCTTGTAGGTGTGGCCGTTGATCGTCACCGGGTGATTGTGAACCGCCGCGATGTCGGCCGTCTCGTTCGGATGAGGCGGATCGGCGGGCGGGTCGGGCGTCGGCGCGATCAGCGTTGGATCGGCGTCGGCCACGTTCGGCACGTCGATCAGGGCCGCGTAGATCCGGCTGGTGTCCGGCCCTCCATGCCGGAGCCAGTGGTGATTCGTCCCCTTGAAGCGCCCGTCTGCGTGGTAGACTCCGAGAAGCTTGTCGCTGCCGTAGGGCTTCACAACCATTTTGCGCTCGATGCGCGCCAGGCTGTTCTGCGCGCTGTTGCTGCCGGTGGACGTGCCGACGAGCGTAGCCGCGTCCCAGGCGTTCACGGCGTTGTCAT
>JAPLSS010000569.1 GCA_026398515.1 Candidatus Sumerlaeota bacterium
GAAGAACGTGTCGACGAACGGCCAGGACGATTGGTTGTGGTAGGTGCGCGCGGTCGGCGGGAAGAACGGATGAAACAGCGGGATGCCGGCGTCGGTGACCGGGTAGCCGGCCAACGCCGCCTTGGCCTCCTGGCCTTCCACGATGCCGAGCAATACTGCAAACGCCGACCCCAGCGCCGCCCGCCGATCGGCGAGGCGGCCATGCCGGTCTTTGTAATACGCGAAGGTTCCATCGGGCCGGCGCAACTCCCGGCGGATTGCCGCCTTCAAGGCCGTGGCGCGTCCGAGCCAGGCGGCTGCCTCGACCTCCAGGCCGAGGCGCCCGGCGCAATCGGCCATCACTTCGAGCCCTTTGACGTAAAGGCAGTTCGTGCACGTGGCCTTGAGCAGGATGCAGTCGCCGAATTCCCAGTCCTGCGGATAGCCCGTCGCTTTGTGGTGGCGATTGGGATGGTGCGCGTCCACAAACGTCGCCTGTCCTCGGTACAACCCATCTTCGGGATCGAAGAACGGTTCATAGAAGCGTTTGAAGCACCAATTCCCCGTTTCGTAGAGCCACTTCCAGTCGGCGGGGCTGGCGCTGTCCGCGAACAGGTCCTGCGCGCACCACAGCCACACCACGTCGTCGGTGCGCCGCGTGTAACTGTTGGTGTGGTGCGTCGCCAGGAGATCCGGCTCGTGCTCGAACGCGATGTTCCAGTCCACGTCGATGGCGTCGAGTTGATGCCCCTGGCTGACAGTGAACCCGAGCCGGCGCCGAACCTCGCGCGTGTGCTCGAGGCTCTTGCGCATGAGGTCGGGATAGAGTCGGTTCAGGCCCAGCAGGCCGGAGTAACTGATGTCGCGGGTGTAGATCCGCAGGCCAAACTTGTCGCCGGCCCCGAAGTACTCGGCGTGGCCGTTCCGGACGATGTTCGATTCCACGTCGGCCAGGGCGATCCTCCACAGGCGCTCGATCAGCGGCGTGGCGTCCTTCGCGCGCACGGTGCATTCCGGCTGGGGATCGGGGAGATCGTCCACCTCAATTACGCCCAGCGCGTCGCGCAGCTTGGCGGGTTCCAGAACCAGCGGGGGTGCTTCGCACAGCATTGAAAACGACATTCAATCCGAACCTTTCGCGGCTACTGCACGCGGATCACCCGCGCGTAGTCCTTCTTCATGGGAATCTCAAGGACGAGGGCCGCGCCCTGCGGTTCGCTCTTGATGGGTGTCTCTTCGATCAGTTCGCTGACGGCCGCCGCGCCGGCGTCGAGTCCAAGTTGGCCGGTCTCGACAACAAGGCGAACCGTGGCAGGCGGCGCCGGCCCCCACAGCGTGAAGTAATACGGGGGCTTGGCGCCGAACCGTTCGCAAATGACCTCGCGCGAGTCCGCCTCCGCGTGGGTGACCGGCTGCCAACCCGCTTCGCGAATCGCGTCGTTGGCGGGGATGTAGCGATCCCACAACGCCTTGTCGCGCTCGCACAACGCATGGGTTGGGCAATACCCGTCTTCGCCCGGCTTCTTCCAATAGTAGCTGCACAGGGGGATGCCCATTCCCCAGGCGGTGTTCTGGGCCAGCGCCTGGCGCACTTCCTCCTCGGACGGCCCGGCCTTCGGGTTGTGTTTGTACGTGTTGCCGCTGCTGATTCGATAACTCTTCCGGCCGACGACTTCCCGTTCGAAATCGTACCCGGTCAGCGCGACCTCATTCAGGTTGCCCTCATGCCAGCCGCTGTCGACCAGCGCGCCGGTGAACCAACGTCCGTCGCTTTCGATTCCGGGAAGGACGCAGTCGCCCGGGATCCCTTTCATCTCGTCGAAGAACGGCTCTTGCCACTTCGCTTCATAGGCTTTCATTCCCGCGCCTTCGACTCGCATTCCATGCTCCCGGCAAAACGCGCGCAGCTCCGCGAACATCTCGTAGATGGAAATCTTGTTGTAGAGGCAGACGCGGCCCTGGTTGTCGAACGTCAGCGGATGGTCGGCGTAGCGGAAATGGTCGCGGCGGTAGTTCAGGTAGCGGCCCCACCGGCCCACCGTGTCGAAGTGCACGCTATTGATGTGCCCGCCTTCGAACAACCCCTTGACGTACTCGACCATGAACCGCCCATGGGTTGGCGCGTCGGGCCGGTCCGCGAACAGGCTCGGGCTGGCGTTCAGCGGGAAATCAATGGAATCCCCGGACACTCCGGCGGTCATGATCGACCCGTCGGGATTCCACAAGGCGCTGTTGAGAAGGACCTCCCGGCCTCGCGTCGGATCGTCGAAGTGCCAGTGGAACTTGACGCACTGGTCGATGAGCTCCTTCAGCCCGGAGGGGGACGCTATCTTTTCTGGGGTGACTTCGACATCCTGGATCCGCCCCAGCAGGTTCAGATACGCCATCAGACCTGTCGCGGAAGGATCGGCGACCTTGCGCGACGTCACGTCCCCCCCGTGCACCCAACTCTGATTGTGGGTCCAGTTCTTCATCTGGCCCGCCGGCAGCTCATAATACGTGCGATTCCAGTCATAATACCGGGCCAGGGCGTCGCGGAATCCCCACCGCGGGTCGACACGGAAGATCCGAAATCGGAAACGCGCCTTCGACAGAAACTTCGCCGTCTCCTTCGTCAGGCCGAACGCCCACCGCAGCCACAAACCGGATTCGTTGCAGCCGCACTGGAACACGCAGGGCTCGTCGGGCGGGATGGCCATCGCCAGGCCGGCGTCGGGACCGGCGACGGCGGGAATGGGAACCAGATTGGACTCGCACGGCTCCCCCGCTCCGACCGCCCGCGTGGCGTTGATGCTGTCCCACCACCTCCATCCGGCGGCGGCGACCGGCAGGCGGAACTCCAGATAGATCGGGCGATCGGCGCCCGAGAGGTCGGCGATCTCACCGGCGGCCTCGATGCAGTCGTCCAACGCTTCGAACCGCGCATCCAACTGAATCTGTTGATCCGCAAGCGCGCCTTCGAGGCGAAGTCCGCCGTCCGATTCCTCGACGCGGAGGGGAAGAGGCTGATAGGCGTTAGACTTCGGAAATTCCCTGATGAAGAAGCCGCCCGCGCCGTTCGCCGGCAACGCCTTTCCCGAGACCGCCAGTCCGCTGACCTCGCCGCTTTCGCCGAACGTCAGCCCCAAGCCATCCCCGGTGGACAGGGCGGCGGACCGATCGCCCGCAGCCGCGCCGGCGAGCGTCGAAAGGGACACGAAGCAGAATCCCACAATGAAACACACCACATGCGACCGGATCATGGGGTCTCCCTTCCATCCATCCTCGATGAGAGAGCGTCCAGGATTACGAACCCGCGACCGAGAAAATGCCCTTGTTCGTGCGGATGATATACCCCCACGACGTCGATCCATTGGAGGGATCATAGGCGAAACTGGTCGTCCCGGCATTATTGTTGTAAACTCCGATGAGCACCTTGACCATGGTGCCCGCCTGGTTCAACGACGGACCAGTGCTTTGCATCGCCCACCTGTAGCCCATCCGCGCGGCCGTCAGGAAGTTCTTGCCGAGCGCCGTGCAGTCGTACGTGTTGTACAGATACGGTTGCGACTGTCGACCTAGCCCGCTCCTTTGGCTGACGAAGCCGGCGATTCGAAACGGGTCCGAGGGGATCGACGACAGATACGCAATCGGGGTGGTTAGCCTCGACTGGGCGTACAAGTTGGTGTCCGGTATCACGAGGCTGTGGTCAAAAGGGACGCACCCGGTGTTGTTCAGAACGTCCTGGGCCGGGGGAGCGCAGTTCCAGTCCACCGCGTAACTCTCGATGGCCGTGCCGAGCGTGCGCTGGTCGGACTTGACCCGCGAGACCTTCGAACGCACCTGGGCTTCCAGGAAGTTGGGCACGGCGATGGCGGCCAGAATGGCAATGATGGCCACCACAATGAGCAGTTCGATCAGCGTGAAAGCGAGTCTAGGCGTTTTCATTCTTCGCATGCCTCCCTGAATCTTGAATGTCGGTCGGATCCGAAGCATCGGATCCCAGCCCGCCGCGGCGAACTCTTCAGGCGGCGGGGCGCTGAGCGCTCAGCGGCTCCGTGCCGCCAGCGCCCGAGTTTCTGAATTGCCGGCGGAAACGGCGTGAACGAGCTCCGACAGCCGGGCCGGGCCGAGGCGCGGCGTCGACAGGCTGTCGCCTTCCTGGACCGTCGGGTTGACGAGGATGCGCCGGACGGGGCACTGCCGCGTCTTCACCTGGTCGAGCAGCAGGTCGAAACACGTCGTGACGATGAAGCCCGTGTCGAAGCTGATCCCCGCGATCTGCCCTCCGGGGGCGTTGAGCCGCATCTGCGTCTCGGGGCCGTAAGCCACCAGGCTCAGGTCCTCGGGGACGCGAATGCCCAGCACGTCGGCCACGGCGATGAAGTTCTGCGCCCGCTCGCACGTGGCGCAGACAATGGCCGTGGCCTCCTCGCCGAACGCCATCAGAAATTCGCGATGGCCGGCCAGGTCGCCCGCCGGAATCTCCAACGACCGCTGGATCGCCTTCTCGTCGACGGGCAACCCCGCCTCGCGCATGGCTTCCACGTGGCCGCGGACGCGAATCGCCGACTCGCGCCGGGTCAACGCCGGGCTTCCGCAAAACAGGATTTTCCGGTGGCCGCGGGCGATGACCTGCTGCGTCAACTGGCAGACCGCGTCGAGGCTGTCTCCGTAAACCGACGGGGCGCAGTCTTCGTTCTCGAAGCCGGCGAACACGATCGGAATCCGGTCCGGCGGCAACTGCCGCTCGACCCGGTGCGGAAAGGGGCACAGCGAGATGATCCCCTTGACCCGCGAGCCGAACGGCCCCTCCACCGAATCGATCCGGCGGGGGTCCGCGCCCTCCTCCAGGCAGAAGACCTCGGTGATGAAGTTGCGCTCGACCGCCGCCTTCTGCACCCAGTGCATGCGGCCGACTCCCCAGGCCGCGTAGGCCGGAGAGACCGCGGGGCTGTACGCCGGGATCACAATGCCCACGGCCCCGCGAGGGCTTCGTCCCCCCGGCAGGATGGCCGACAGGAACGTCCCTTTGCGCTCCTCCTGCCGGATGTACCCCTCCTCGCGAAGCATCTCCAGCGCCCCCAGCAGGCTGCGACGGCTCAACCCGCTGATCTCCACAAGGGTGGAGAGGCTGGGCAGACGTTCTCCGATCTTCCAACGCCCGGAGTGGATCTCCTCGCAGAGCACATCATGGATCTGCTCGGCGAGCGTCACCTTGGCCGAAGGCATGATCTTGTGGCCATACAGCTCGCGAACGGCCTCGGCATCCGTCTCCGTCTCGGGCGGCTCGTTGTGATTTGAATCGAAGGCCTGCGCCGCGTCGGCCTCTCTGTCGGAGGGATTGGGTGTCATGGCGGCTGCGCGCTCCTCTCTCAAAAGCGACTCTGGTTCATATGTGCGGGACCAATCTGTTACGAAATATGGCGCAGAATGGCCCCGCCGCGTCAAAGTGGTTCTCGCTATTCAAACATGTTCCAGTTCTTCGCTTGAGAAACCGTGCCGATCTTGCCGAAGACACTGAAATTGAATGGGTTCTCGTCGCCATCGTTGTTGTCGAAGGAGATGTCGCCGCTGAAATTCCCCTCCGTGGTCGTCGGCAATTCGACCGTGAAGGTGTCGGAGCCTCCCACGGGAATCGTGGCGCTCAGGGGATCGACGATGGCAAAGCCATCGGGAACGGTCAGGTTGGAGGTTGTCAGGTCGGCTGATCCCAGGTTTCTGACCGTGAACGTCTTGCTGAGAGCGGGCGCTCCGGGCGCGGCGGCGCCGAATTCAACCGGCCCACCGCCATCGGCGATCGTCGTGGCGCCATCGGCGACCTCGACTTCGGGCGTGGGAGTCGCTGCGGCGGTATAGGTCAGGACCAGGTTGGCGCCGGAGAGGGTCAGATCCCAATCGACGGAGCCGGTTCCCGTCGCGGGAACAATGGCTGCCTTGGCGTCAGCGACGATAGTCGGGTTGCTTTGAACGAAACTGCCGGCGCCCGAAACCAGGGTCCACGTCTGGGAGCCGTTGTTCTTATCGTAGGCCGAGGCGTCGATATCGATGGCGCCTTTCGCCGCGAACGACGGTTCCACCGCCGGTTCCGGGTTGACAGATATTCAGATTGCCGCAGGATACGCCTCCGCCGGAAATGCGGAGCGTTCCACCCGCCGCGCGCTTGGTGTCATTCACGCCGACGTTCAGGTTGCCAAACACGACGCTGCCGGAGCGAACCTCCAGCGTGCCGGACGTGGCCGCCCCAAAACTGATGGAGCCGATGGAACTGATCGCCCCATTGACCGTCAGGGCGCCGCCGTCCACGATCACCTTTCCATTGTTGCCCAGGAGGAGCCGCTGGGCGGTCATGGTTTCCGCGGCGCCCATGGTGGCGGTGTCGCCGCGGTAGAAACGCAGGCGCTCGGCGATGTCGATGGGCTTGGCGAAGACGGCTTCGGTGCCCACCGCGCTTCCGGCTAACGTCCAGTTGCTTTCGTCTCCGAAATCGAGGCTGGAGCCGATGGGCGACCAATCCCACATTTGCGCGGGACCCGTGGAAACCGTCAGTTGCACGGCCGATCCGGGCGCCACTTCGATCCCGGCGCCGGGGGTGGACGTTGTGACCAGTCCGGCGGCGTATTCGTCGCTGTGAGCGGAGAGGCTGGGCGTGGTCACCACCAATCCCAGAGACGTGAGGGTCGAGGTCGCCGCCCCTTCGGTCAGACCGGCGAGGTCGGGGATGGTGACAGCGCCGGCGATCGGGGCCTTCCATGTGACGCCGTAGACCTGGCAGGAATTCACCGTGTCCGGGGTTTCCACGTAGAACCCGGCGCCATCAATCGTCAGACCGGGCCAAGCGACACCCGTCGACGAAAAGACCAGGGGCGCCCACGTGCCGCCGGTTCCCGTGCTCATCTCGGCGCCGCCCGTCGTCACCTCGTACCACTGGTAGGAAGAGGGCGAGTACTGGGCGACCCCGGCGGTGAAAGCGAGGGCTTGCGAGGCATACCACTTGTTTCCCGCTCCCGCGTCGCGGACGAGGAAGCGCATGGTGCTTGACCATCCTGATTTCTTGTCGACCTCAATCTTATCCAATTCCAGAGATGTTCCAAAACGCGTGAACGCATAGGTCCCCTGGACATTGCTGCCCGTTTGGAACTCCAAAAAACTGTTTCTCGACCGGGTCCAGTTCGGGCCGGCGTTGTAGCTGCCCCAGCTGAGATCGCCCAAAAGGACCATCGAAGCGGCGCTTCCGACCCCGGACTTCATGTTTGCCGCTGTGGCAAAACCCTCGGTGATGTCGGCGGCGGTGGCCTGAGCGGCCCCCAGCGCCGCCAGAGCGATCGCCACAACCACGCCCAACGTTCCGCGTTGCACAAAAGTCGATTGACCCATTCTCTCCCTCCTTAGACTTCGGCTGTTCCAGAACTAGAGGAATTGCTGATTTCAGTCTGCACACGTATTATGGCACAATCTGTTCCGCATTTGTCAACACAATTCTGCACCAGCCTCAAAACGCCCGGACGAGACGAGCGCCAGCGAGTCGAGTCAAGCCACAGAGGAAAGGCGATTGTGGGATTCTCTGGAGAACAGTCGGATGCGCGGCGCGCGCTTCAATTCGCCCTACAGGCCGGCGCGCCAGTTGCCCACGGCTTCCGAGATACGCAAGGCTCTATCGTAGATTCGCAGAGACCGGATCTCGCCGTTCAGACCATGTCCGATCCGAAGGGTTTGGCCACCGGCGACGCCGCGCAGGTGAGGGCTGAAGCGGCCCCAGCCGAATTGGCGGAATTCGCCGCCGTCGCACAGTCTCCCATCGATGACGAAACAGACGATCCTCGGCCCTCCGTCAACAATAACGACGACATGCTGAAGCTGGCCGGCCTCGAGCGTTCCCGGATCGCAATCCCATCGGTTCTCGGTGCGACCGTCATTCAGGACGATTTCCAGCGTCTCGCGCGGCGTCGTCTGGAGGAGCAGGCCGCGTCCGCTCTGGTCGCGGTTGTCCAGGAGGTTTTGCCACGGCTCCAGCGAATCGAAACGGACCCTCACGTCGATGGAAAAACCTCGGCGCAGGTCTTCGGTCCCATAATCCTCGCGGGTCGCGCTGCGCCGGACGAACAGCGGCAGCCTTGGCATTTCGGCTTCGGACGGCATGGAGAGGCCTGGTCCGGGCAGGCTGAGGACCAAGCCGTCGCGCGCAACGGCCTGGTTCTCGAACTGGCCCCAGAGCCCCACGAGAAGCCCGGGGGCAATTTCGTGCGTCCGCGCCTTGGCCTTCTGGGTCTCGGTCAGAAAGAACCGGCCGCTCTCTTCGACCAGGTCGGGATAGCTCATACGGATGAACGGGTCGTCGTCGTAGAGAACGATCTCCGGCTGTGACCACAGGATGATCCGGCCTTCCGGCAAATCCGCCTCGATTCCGCCGCAGAGCCAGGCGGGGTTCCGGTCTTCGTACGGGGCGAAGGCCTTCGTGGCCTCGCGGATGAAGCGTCCGCCGTGGTTGTGGAACCAATAGAGGAACTTTCCGTTCGAGCACTTCCAGGCGAAATTGGCGGCGCGCGGGTGCTTGACCCGACGGCCATCGCCGTAGCGCAGATAACGCGGCTCGCCCCACGTCCGCCCGCCGTCGCGGCTGTAGGCGCAGGCCGGATGGCCATCGGCGGTGCGATAGACGCAGAAGAACGACCCGTCGCTCAAGACCGAGAAACTGTGTTCCTCGGCGATGGGGCCGCCTCCCGGGGGCGTGCGCAGGCCGATGTTGCCTTCGGGGAGCGTCTCCCACCGGATCTTCGCCGGGTCGCGCTCAACGAGAATGTTGTCGCTCCTGAGCAGAACGCCCTCGGAGCGCATGAAGAACCCTTCGCCAAACCCGCCGACCTTGTGCAGCGGGACGAATGCCGCTCCCCCGTGGACGAAGGGCCGGCCTACGTTCCAAAAAAAGCGCACTCTGCCGCCGTAGGGATTGGCGCGGTCGATCTCCATTTCCCGCACGGGGATGGGCGTGCGTTCGGACGACCACGTGCGCCCGTGATCGTCGCTATACCGGAAGACGAAATAGCCGAGCGAATCGACGCGCTCGCACCGGCCGTTCCTGAATGGCGGATCGTCGCCGAAGACGTGGCGCAGGTTGTCCGTATTGTGGTTGTAAAAGCAGTAGATGCGCCCGCCGGACGTCTTGAGGAGGACCGCGTACGAGGCTTCGGGGCCGTCGACGGGCTCGACGTCGACGGGAAGAGACCAGGTCCGCCCCTGGTCGGCGCTGCGCATCGAGACAACGTGCTGGCCGGCCTGGCCTTCCCGCCCCGCGCCCGTTGTCATGACGCACAGCCAGGCGCCATCATCTGTCTTTACGACGTAGGGCTGATCGCAGTACGTCTCGGCCGGAATCGTTCGGCCGCCTGCCACATTGCGCACGTCCATAATCTCACTCTTCACCAGGGGAATCCTCTCTCCGGGGCTTTCCGTCATGTCTTCCCGAGGCTTCTTCCTCGGAAGCACGCACGTGATAATCGAACTCGCGGCAATCCTGCAATGGCCATCTCGCGAAGGCTTGCGTTCCTTCTCCTCTTGTCGCTCAAGAAGAACGATCCTGTCGCTGTGGCCAAAGTCTTCTTTGCCGCCGGAGCGGGGGCGCTGGGCTTTGGCATCTTCCGCCTCTTCCTCTTCGACGCGTTTCGCGACAACCTTGTCTGGTTTAGCTCGTGGGAGGAGGCACTGGAGTTCCTAACCGTGGCCGGGATTGGAGCCTCTCTTTGGGCGCTATGACACGGCCTTGCGGAACGCCTGCAAAAGAACACGCCAAGCTGACCGCGGGGGCATGGCCAGGGTGGGGGTGAGGTTGTGTCTGCCGGGAGGCCGGCGCATCGCGGGCGATTCGATGACTACGTTCCTGCCGGTATCGCAGCGCTCCGATTTCCGCAATCGCCACTGGGCGGAAATCGAACCCGCGCTGACGATCAGATTCCGACGTATCGTTCCGCCCCGTCGGCCACGCGGTCGAGGTTATGGGCGTAAACCATTGTCGTTTGGATCAAGACATGGCGGCAGGCGGCCTGGACCTGCTCCAGCGGCGCGCCGCCCTTGAGCGCCAGGGTGGCGAACGTGTGGCGCAGGCTGTGGCAGCTCAGACGGTCGGAATCGAGGCCGTGTGTGGCGCGGGTGACGTTCTTGGCGTGTTGGCTACGATGAGTGCGGGAACGCTGCCGATAGGGCATAGCACAGGGGCTGCGGAACGCCGGTTCAGATCTGCATCCACTTCCAGCCGTTCCGCTTCCGCTGCCGCTGGAGGTGTTCCAGTTGGGCCTTGGCCTGCTCCTCGAACGACATCAACTCCCACGGGACCTCTTTCGGCGGCGATACGACAACCGACCGACAGACCGACGTGCTGCTCGTGCTGACCCCCACGGCGTTCCTCGGCGCCGAAAGCGACCAGGCGATGCCCGCCGAAGCCCAAACGATTGTCGCGCAAGTCGCCGGCGCCGCGCCGCTGGAGATCCCGTCGAACCCCTACGGCTTCGACCAATGGCTGCTGGGAAGGCAAAAGTTCGGGGTGACGCCGTTAGGCGTTTCCCCCCGTGTTTCTGAAACAACTGAAGAAACGCTTGCCCTGGCCGAGCCAGAGCCAATCGGCGTCGCTCTGAAGTGAGGCGGTTGGAGTGGCG